>NZ_DALZDK010000019.1:36554-98236 GCF_031978665.1 Niallia sp.
CGCCATGTGGTGAGTAAAGCAGGTAGACCAGATGTGTTTTTTACCGAGTTTACAAACACAGAGAGCTATTGTCATCCAGAGGGAAAACAAAGTGTCCGTGGACGACTAACTTTTACCGAAGATGAACAGCCAATGGTTGCACATATATGGGGAGACAAGCCCGAATATTTTCGCCAAATGAGTATTGGTATGGCGGAGCTTGGATTTAAAGGGATTGACCTTAACATGGGCTGTCCTGTCCCAAATGTGGCAGCCAAAGGGAAGGGAAGCGGGCTTATCCTACGTCCAGAAGTCGCTGCAGAATTAATCCAAGCGGCGAAAGCGGGGGGATTACCGGTAAGTGTAAAGACAAGACTTGGTTACACGGAGCTTGATGAGTGGCAGGATTGGCTAACACATATATTAGAACAAGATATTGCCAATCTTTCTATTCATTTACGGACAAGAAAAGAAATGAGCCAAGTGGATGCGCATTGGGAGCTAATCCCGGAAATCAAGAAGCTCCGTGATCGCATTGCACCAGATACGCTTTTGACAATCAATGGGGATATTCCTGATCGTCAAACTGGCTTGAAGCTAGCTGAACAATATGGTGTTGATGGGATTATGATTGGCCGTGGTATTTTTAAAAATCCATTTGCCTTTGAAAAAGAACCGAGAGAGCATAGCAGCAAGGAATACCTTGATCTCTTAAGATTGCAGCTGGATCTCCATGATAAATATTCAAGTGAATTAGAGCCGCGTCCATTCCAAGCTCTTCATCGCTTTTTTAAGATATATGTGAAAGGATTTAGAGGAGCGAGTGAATTAAGGAATCAATTGATGAGTACGAAGTCTACGGATGAAGTGCGTGCGATGCTTGATGGTTTTGAGATTGTCGAGTGAGGAAATGTTGATGGGATTAGGGGCAAAAAACTGATAAAAGATAGAGCTGATATTATAAATGGATGTTATGAGTAGGTATTAAACTGTACTCATGTCATCCATTTTTTTTGGGTTTAGTATGAAAATGAAAATTATCGTTATTATCCTAGTTAAAATGATGCTACCTGTAGAATAGAAGAATAAAATTTGAAAAAAATAGGATGTCAGAATTGAAAAATCTCAACTTAAAAAAGGAAGGAGAAGGAGTTTAACTCATTATAATTGAATGTGGTAAAATATTTATATATCTGTATATGAAAGGTAATAACTCAATGAATATGTTAGAAATAATCTCTATGCCATTTACTCATTCTTCAATAGATTCTTTGTATGGTAAGTCCTATTCTGACTATCCAGTTGTGTATTTCTTAAACAATAATACTATGGTTTATATCGGAGAAACGGTAGCTGTACGAAACCGTATGAAAAATCATTTGAAAAATCCAGAAAGAAAATCTCTTGATAAGATGACGGTTATTATTCATGAAAAATTTAATCGTTCAGCAACCTATAATATTGAAACAAAACTGATTAATTACTTTTTAGCAGATGAGCGCTATAAGCTTCAAAATAAGAGTCAGACAGTTGATAGTGTTAGTCACAATTATTATGATAAGCCATTTTATAATGAAAAGTTATTTAATGAACTATGGGATCAGTTAAAGGAAAAGGATTACGTTACTCACTCGAGAGAAGTTATTGAAAATAAAGATATATTCAAGCTATCTCCTTTCAAAGAATTATCGATTGAACAAATTGAATTGAAAGAGAAAATTATTGATGTATGTGAAAAACATATTAATGATGAAAGGCCCTTTGTTTTCCTTGTTAAAGGTGAAGCCGGTACTGGAAAGAGTGTTGTCTTAAGCGCTGTTTTTAATCGGATACAAGAGCTAGCAAAGGAGAAATCATCAGCACTTTATAATAGTAATAATTTTTTATTAGTTAATCATGGTGAGATGTTAAAAACATATCAAAAAATTGCAGGAAAAGTAAAAGCGCTAAAAAAGAATAATTTTGACAAGCCTACACCTTTTATAAACAAAAGGAAAAAGGCTAATGAAAAAGCGGATATAGTTTTTGTGGATGAAGCACATTTATTATTAACCCGAGCAGATAGCTTTAATAATTTTAATGAGAATAACCATCTAGAAGAGATAATGAAACATAGCAGAATTGTCATATTGGTATATGATGATAAGCAAGTATTAAAAATGAAAAGCTATTGGGATAAAAATAAGCTACTACATCTTGTAGATAATCATCACTCAGAAGAATACATACTAAAAAATCAATTTCGTATGCAGGCAAGTCTTGAAATAATTAATTGGATTGATCAGTTTGTAGAAAAAAAGATACTACCTATTCCTAAAGAGGAAGAGTTTGATTTTCAAATTTTTGATTCAGCAGTTCAGATGTATAAAAAAATATGTGAGAAAAATAAAAACTTTGGCTTAGCAAGAGTGGTATCAACTTTCGATTATGTTCATAAAAAAGATGGTGAAACTTATTATATAAAAGAAAATCAATTTAAATTACCTTGGAATACTACTACTAATAGAGATACAACCTGGGCTGAAAGGGAAGATACTATAAAGGAAGTTGGCTCTATCTACACAATTCAGGGATTTGATTTGAATTATGTTGGTGTAATTTTGGGACCATCGGTTACGTATGACCAGGAAAAGGATGAATTAAAAATAATTACAGAAAATTATAAGGATACAGAGGCGTTCAAAGGAAAAGATGCATTCGATGACCCTAAATATATAAAGGAAAGAATAATTCTAAATTCAATAAATGTTCTATTGAAGAGGGGAATAAAAGGGTTATATATATATGCAAGTGACCCAGAACTAAGAGGACATTTAATGAGACTTTATGAGAATCGGACGGAGAACTATGAAATTCTGAAGGTTGCAGAGGATAAGAGTGAATATCATTAATAATAGGTAGACAAGAATAAGTAAGTGAAGAAGGTATGTTGACTTTGAAGTATTTGGATTCATTTTATATAGATGACAGTAAAAAAATAGATAAAGTTTTATCAAAGCTAAAAGCTAACTATCCTGAAATAGATTGGCAAACGGATATGCGTGAAAATGTTGATATTTCGTTAATTGTCCCATCTTTTCAATATGAAAAAGCTGAACAAATTTATGAAAAACTCAAAGAGCAAGGATATAATTTTGAAGCATCAATTTTTGATCCATTAATTAAGGAAATTGTAAGCTTTCGAGACGAAAGAAATTGGAGACAATTCCATAATCTTAAGGATTTAGCTATATCCCTTTCTTTGGAAGCAAGCGAATTATTGGAAAACTTTCAGTGGAAAACTAGTGAAGAAGGTATAGTTGCCAATATGGAGAATATTAAAGATGAAATAGCAGATGTGGTTATATACGCATTGTTGATGTCTAATGAGATTGGAATAAATTTGGAACATGCTATTAAAGAGAAACTTCGTAAAAATAATCAGAAATATCCAGTTGATAAGTCTTTTGGATCGAGTAAGAAATATACAGATTTATAAGGTAGAGTTTAATTAATTAGACTTTTAAAGATTTCTTAACTTTTAATATTAGGTATTTGAGAATAGTATTAAATAAACATTTTATTTCGTCTCTACAACTAGCTAGAGGCGTTTTTTGTGTTGTTTTTAGTATTTACCATACACAAATCAAAGTTCCTCTAATTATTCTTATCCTTCCTGTTCGTTGTATAGAGAAAGAGAAACTTATTTGGCAATAGGAAGGAATCATTATGATTTATCCTGTATTAACAAAGAAAGCTATTGATATGTAGGCAAGCTAGAGTAGAAAAAATTTTACTAATTGGAGAGTTAAGGAATTTAAGCCCTTTTAAAACTATATATTATTTTGATGATTATTTTCCTATTTAAGAACGTAACTAAAACACAGGAAAAGATTATGCGAATTAAATTACCAATTTTTTTATTAAACCTGAACATATCCGATTTTAAAAGTTATAGGAATATCTCTAATTATTCAAAAAGGAGGAACCCCACCATGATCACCCTAACCGGCAACAACCTAACCTTATCCCAACTAAAAAAAATCCTCTACACCAACGAACCCGTCCAACCTTCAAAAGAAAGCCTAACAAAAGTAATAAGCAGCAGAAAGGCTGTTGAAGAAATCGTAAACCAAGAAAAAACGGTCTACGGTATTAATACAGGCTTCGGTAAATTAAGCGACGTCCGCATTGATAAGGAAGATGTGGAAACACTGCAGCTCAATTTAATCCATTCTCATGCCTGTGGAGTAGGTGAACCTTTTCCAGAAGTGGTTTCAAGAGCCATGTTGCTTCTTCGTGCGAATGCTTTACTAAAGGGATATTCAGGAGTTCGCCCTCTTATAATTGATAGATTACTAGCACTTCTGAATAAAGCAATTCATCCCGTCATCCCGCAGCAAGGATCCCTTGGTGCAAGCGGCGATCTTGCGCCTTTATCCCATCTTGCCTTGGCACTTCTCGGAGAAGGAGAGGTATTTTATAAAGGAAAAAGAATACCTGCACTAGAAGCGTTACAGGCTGAGGACGTTGAACCAATCAGGCTTTCCGCAAAGGAAGGGCTAGCACTGATTAATGGAACGCAGGCGATGACGGCGATGGGGGTTGTAGCCTACTTAGAAGCGGAGAAACTGGCCTATCAAGCGGAACAAATTGCTGCCGTTACGATGGAAGGGCTAAGGGCGATTATCGATGCTTTTGATGATGACATCCATCAGGCAAGAGGATATCAAGAGCAAATAGACGTAGCTCAGCGGATGCGAGCCTATCTTGCTGGAAGTAAGCTAATAACGAAGCAAGGAGAACTACGTGTCCAAGATGCCTATTCGCTTCGGTGTATTCCCCAAGTACATGGTGCTACTTGGCAGACGTTGCAATATGTTAAAGATAAATTGGAAATAGAGATTAATGCAGCGACAGATAATCCTTTGATTTTTAACAATGGGGAAAAGGTTATTTCTGGTGGGAATTTTCATGGTCAGCCGATTGCGCTTGCGATGGACTTTATGGGGATTGCGATGGCGGAGCTGGCGAATATTTCGGAGCGGCGGATTGAACGGTTAGTTAATCCTCAATTAAATGATTTGCCAGCATTTTTGAGCTCAAAGCCTGGCTTGCAATCTGGGGCGATGATTATGCAGTATGTCGCAGCTTCATTGGTTTCGGAAAATAAAATATTGGCACATCCGGCTAGTGTGGATTCGATTCCGTCTTCTGCAAATCAGGAGGATCATGTCAGTATGGGCACGATTGGTGCGAGGCATGCGTATCACATTATTGAACATACACGAAAAGTATTGGCGATTGAATTGATCTGTGCATCACAGGCTGCAGAAATCCGCGGAAAAGAAAAGATGGCAGCTCTTACGAAAAAGTTAGTGGAACAAGTAAGAAAATATGTTGCTTCAATGGATGAGGATCGGATTTTCTCGGAGGATATCGAGAAGTTAAATAAAGCATTGAAGGAATCAGGTGAAATGGATTTAGGGGGAATTAATGATAAAAAAATATAGCATCATTCTATGGCCTGCCTACTGTTATAATAGTGTCAAAGTCATTATATAAGGGAGCAGGTTTTAATGTTTAAAATCTTGATTGCAGACCGTGACAGGCAAGAAGTGAATGGAATCGAATGGCTTGTTTCGAAATATTCATCACCGGATTTTATCATCGAGAAAAGAAATGAGCTGGCTGATGTATTAACCGTGCTCGAAACAAATTTACCGGATATTTTGTTCATTGAATTAGACATGATCCCGGATACGCATTGGAGGATGGTTCAATCCTATATTAATAGATATGCAAAGAATGTCGTTACCCTTACAGCTGAAACTACGTTTGAGCGTGCGATGCAGGCGATGTCAATCAAAGCAGTCGATCTACTTGTAAAACCATTAACGCCAAATCTCGTCAAGAAAGCCTTTCAAGAATTAATGCGAATGCAATTAACCCCCATGACCGATGAAAAAAATACCACAAGAACAGCATATGACTCGAAATATGAAGCACTTTTTATTGATGACCTGATACCGTATGAATACCCAGTATTCCTCATAGAAAGTGAATGGAATGAAGCATTGGATGAAATAAGAGCATTTAGTAATGAATTTGATTTTTATTACAAACCCGTTATTTTTTCGACGAGTGATCATTTGGTCCTTGCCTTTCAACATGAACTACAGGATGAAATCAATGAAGCCAAACGGTTCTTAAGAGAATGGGAAATTGACCATGATGCGCCGCTTGCGATTGCCATCAGTCGTCGCGATCGGCATTCCCTCTATCAGACGTATAATCACTTAAGAAAAGCGATAAACGTAACGTTTTATACAGGATACCGTCAAGTTATTTTGGCCAATGATTTTCACGAATGGGTAGAAAGAGATCCTTTTTTAACGATGGAGCAGCAACGGGATTGGGTCTATATGCTTGATGAAAAGGAAATTAGTGAAATAAAGGCATGGATGTACGGCGAATTTTTCAGCATGAAAAGTCCTTATCCTTCTCCTAGTATGCTTCGAACGAGGTTAACGAGTATTCTCGCACAAGTTCGTCGCTATATGATTAAAAGCGGACTGCAAGACAGCAGCAGTGAGAATTATTATAAGGATGTTTTTAATAAAATCTTAAATTATAGTGTTCTCTATCGAATTGTCCAGGAAATCATTTTGTTTATTGATTACTTATTTGATGTGCAAAATAAACAAGTAGAAAAACCAAAGCTGGATATCATGGAAGCAGCGATTACTTATATGGAAAAAAATTATTATCGCTCCGATTTATCATTAGTCGAAGTGGCGAATCACATTGGCCGAAGCCCATCTTACTTCAGCTATTTATTAACCAACAAAAACAACAGAAGCTTTCGAGAAATCCTAACAACTATCCGCATTCAAAAAGCAAAGAATATCTTAAGCACCTCCGACACACCAATCCAAAACACAGCAAAATTAGTCGGCTTTAATAACCCAAACTACTTTAGCCGCATTTTTAGAAAACAAACAGGACTATCTCCAAGAGAGTTTATCAGACAGCAAATTCTTTAATTTTGAAGAGGCCTCTTTTTGAAAACCATTCCCAGAGGCTTCTTAAGTTTAACTACGTATATACCCTTATTATCTAATATTTTTACCCTATCCAAAATAATTATCATTAATTTAAACGTTTACAACCAGCTTGTCAGATACAACACGTAAATAATTATTCTTTTTCATAAGTTAATTACCTATTATAATTTATAAATTTTGATAAAGTTTAAATTATAAGAAAATTTAATTATTTAGGGGTTGGTATATGTGACAAAGATAAAAAGACAAGTCGAACAATATACAGGTACTACGTTACACGCGAAAAATTGGATATCTGAAGCAGCCTTACGGATGTTAAACAATAACCTGAACCCAGAAGTAGCGGAAAATCCCGATCAATTAGTTGTGTACGGCGGTATAGGGAAAGCGGCACGGAACTGGGAATGCTATGAAGCGATTGTGAAGGAATTAAAGCAATTGGAGGAGGACGAAACATTGCTCGTCCAGTCAGGAAAGCCAGTTGCTGTGTTTAAAACACATAAGGATGCACCAAAAGTGTTAATTGCCAATTCCAATCTCGTTCCGGCATGGGCTAATTGGGATCACTTTAATGAATTAGATAGAAAAGGCTTGATGATGTATGGGCAAATGACTGCTGGAAGCTGGATTTATATTGGTAGCCAAGGAATTGTCCAAGGTACCTATGAAACCTTTGCAGAATGTGCCCGTCAACATTTTGGAGCCAGCCTGAAAGGAACAATCACACTAACTGCCGGTCTTGGCGGAATGGGTGGAGCACAGCCGTTAGCTGTAACTTTAAATGAAGGGGTGTGTATCGCGATAGAGGTCGACCAACATCGTATTGACCGCAGGCTAGAAACGAAATATTTGGATACCTCCACAGATAGTCTAGAAGAGGCAATCCGTTTGGCAAAGGAGGCAAAGCAAGAAGGGCGTGCTCTATCGATTGGCTTACTCGGAAATGCAGCTGAAATTTTACCTCAAATGATTGAAAGAGGCTTTATACCAGATGTACTGACAGATCAAACCTCTTCCCATGATCCACTGAACGGCTATGTGCCTGCACAAATGACGCTCGATGAAGCGGCAGAACTAAGAACTTCCAACCCAGAAACGTACACCATATTAGCGAAAAAGAGTATTGCCGCACATGTGCAGGCGATGTTAGATATGCAAGCAAAAGGAGCTGTTACCTTTGACTATGGTAACAATATTCGTCAGGTTGCAAAAGATGAAGGAGTAGCAAATGCTTTTGATTTTCCTGGTTTTGTCCCAGCATATATCCGTCCTCAATTCTGCGAAGGAAAAGGACCATTCCGTTGGGTAGCATTATCAGGTGATCCGGAAGATATTTATAAAACAGATGAGGTCATTCTAAGGGAATTTAGCGACAATGAGTCTTTGTGTAAGTGGATTAAAATGGCACAGGATAAAATCAGCTTTCAAGGCTTGCCATCCCGGATTTGCTGGCTTGGTTATGGGGAACGGGCAAGGTTTGGAAAAATTATTAATGACATGGTTGCAAGTGGAGAATTGAAAGCACCAATCGTCATCGGGCGTGACCATTTAGATTCTGGCTCTGTTGCATCGCCAAACCGTGAGACTGAAGGGATGAAGGATGGCAGTGATGCTGTTGCAGATTGGCCAATTTTAAATGCGTTAATCAATAGTGTTGGTGGCGCAAGCTGGGTGAGTGTACACCATGGTGGCGGTGTTGGTATGGGTTACTCTCTTCATGCGGGCATGGTCATTGTAGCGGATGGAACAAAGGATGCGGAAAAGCGGATGGAACGAGTATTGACGACAGACCCAGGCATGGGGGTAGTTAGACATGTCGATGCAGGTTACGAGGCTGCTGTGAAAACAGCGAAAGAAAAAGGAATCCATATTCCGATGCTAAAAAATGCGGAGGTGTGATGCTTGACGGATTTACTGTTTATTAAACATGCAGCACAGCTAATTACGATGGAAGGTCATTCTGAAAAGCCAGCTAAAAAACAAGCGATGAGCGAGATTACTGTGATTGAAAATGGAGCAGTGCTCGTTAAGGATGGCAGGATTCTTGATGTTGGGAAAACAAGTGCAATCGAAGCAAAATATTCAGAATTAATTGCGGATGCAAACCATATAGATGCGACGAATAAGACGGTAACACCAGGTTTAATCGATCCACATACACATTTGGTCCACGCCGGTACAAGAGAAAAGGAATATGCGATGCGCCTCCAAGGAAAAACCTATATGGATATTATGAATGCCGGTGGAGGAATTCATGCGACCACTCGTGCGACACAGGGAGCGTCTTTTGAGCAATTATACACGGAGTCAAAAGCAAGATTAGATCAATTTTTACTCCATGGTGTGACAACAGTAGAAGCGAAAAGTGGCTATGGCTTGTCCTTAGAGCATGAAATAAAACAGCTCGAGGTTGCAAAAAAACTACAGGAAGATCACCACATGGATATCGTTTCTACTTTTATGGGGGCACATGCCATCCCATTGGTAGATAAAGGCGATCCAGAACGTTTCGTTGATCAAGTGATTAACGAGATGATTCCGGAAGTGGCAAGTAGAGGCTTAGCAACGTTTAATGACGTCTTTTGTGAACGAGGTGTGTTTACGCCAGAACAATCACGACGGATATTAGAAGCTGGGAAGGAATATGGATTAATTCCAAAAATCCATGCCGATGAAATTGAACCATACGGTGGTGCAGAACTAGCGGCAGAAGTAGGTGCAATTTCTGCAGATCACTTATTAAGAGCTTCGAATCAAGGGATCGAAAAGTTGGCAGAGCGTGATGTCATGGCTGTTCTATTACCAGGTACTGCATTTTTCTTGATGGCAGAATTTGCGGAAGCGAGAAAAATGATTGATTATGGCGTTGCTGTAGCCCTATCAACAGATGCCAATCCAGGGTCCTCGCCAACCCTATCACTCCCGTTCATTATGAATTTAGGTTGCTTGAAAATGGGAATGACACCAGAAGAAGTTCTCACCGCCACAACCATAAATGCAGCTCATGCCATTGGCCGTGCTAACACGATAGGTAGCTTAGAAAAAGGAAAGCAAGCAGACATCACCATTTTCGATGTACCCAATTATCTAACTCTATCCTATCAATATGGAATGAACCATGTGGATACGGTCATAAAAAAAGGAATACCAGTCGTCATAGAAAAACAGCTTCAATAAAGGTAGACATGATTGAATTTGGAGATATTACATTATCATCTCTAGGTATAGTATTAAAAAGTTTCATCGAAGGTTGTTTTTTTATGAATAAACTTTAACATCCTGAGTTGATTGGAGCGAAGGACACTTGACTCCTGCGGGAAAAAGAGGAAAGGCTGAGACCCCACAGGCGAAGCCGAGGAGGCTCAGCTTCCTCCCCGCGGAAAGCAAGTGTCAGGAGCGGAAATCAACGGGCCTCATTCCCAAAGAAAACATTTTTTAAGTATTATAAATTGGAGGAACGCGCATGGAAAATACCGAAAGACAAATCCCTTTAGAACAAGGAAAAAGTCCAAATAGTAGTCTAAAAGTTTTTAAGTTTGTTGTTTATAGCTTAATCGGTATTTTTACTTTTTTCATCCCTATTACCATCAATGGAAACTCTACAATCCCACTCGATCATCTAGTCACCTTTGTTCAACAATCCGTCCCAGTCGTCTTACCGTACTATGCGTTACTTGTCATATTATTTGGCGCCATTTATCCATTTGTAAATAAATCATGGAATAAAAATGCAGTTAATATCGTGTTATCTTTTTTCAAAGTCATCGGGCTTGTATTTGCCGTCTTTTATGTCTTTAAAATTGGACCAGCATGGTTTTTTGCACCAGGAATGGGGCCTTTCTTATTTGACAAGCTAGTTGTTCCTGTTGGAGTGCTTGTCCCAATTGGCGCAGTATTCTTGGCATTATTAGCAGGATATGGATTATTAGAATTCATTGGAGTCTTTCTGCAGCCAGTTATGCGCCCTATTTGGAAAACGCCAGGTCGTTCTGCAATTGATGCCGTTGCCTCCTTTGTAGGAAGCTATTCTATTGGGCTATTGATTACGAATAAAGTGTTTAAAGAAGGAAAATACAACATCAAAGAAGCAACGATTATTGCAACAGGGTTTTCCACTGTTTCGACTACTTTTATGATTGTGGTAGCGAAAACACTGGGTTTAATGGACATTTGGAATATTTACTTTTGGGTTACTTTAGTTGTAACGTTTGCTGTAACAGCCATCACTGTTCGAATATGGCCACTTAATAGAATGAGTGAGGAGTATTACCAAGGAAATGCGAATCCAGAAGAGGTGATTAAAGAGAAAAGATTACATCATGCATGGAAACAAGCAATGGATGCTGTTGATGACTCGTTACCAATCTATAAAAATATCGTTAGCAATTTAAAAGATGGATTTATCATGACAATGGCAATTTTACCATCTATATTATCTGTTGGGTTACTTGGCTTAGTATTAGCGGAATATACACCGGTTTTTGATATTATCGGGATGATTTTCTATCCATTCACATGGATTCTGCAAATTCCAGATCCGATGCTAGCTGCAAAGGCTTCAGCGGTTGAGGTTGCAGAGATGTTTTTACCAGCAGGGCTTGTAGCGGAAGCAGAATTAATTACTAGATTTGTCATCGGAACGTTATCAGTCTCAGCAGTTATCTTTTTCTCTTCTCTCGTTCCTTGCATTCTATCAACGGATATTCCAGTGAGTATTCCTAAATTGCTTGTTATCTGGATTGAGCGAACAATCTTGACACTGATTATTGTAACGCCAATTGCCTTTTTGCTATTATAGTTTGTTTTTCATAAATTTATGCTCTCCTAACCAAGGTTGGTTAGGGGAGTTTGGTTGTTAATTATAGACTAGGAGAATTATAAGGGGGCATGAGGTTGAATAAGATTAATGTAAATAAACAACGAATAGAACAGAAGCTATTTGCATTAGGAAAGATTGGTTGCAATGCGAATGGAGGCTTGGACAGGACAACGTTTACTCCAGCAGAAATCGAGGCGAGAAACTGGTTGAAGCAGGAGCTTCATCTATTGAACCTAGCTGTCCATGTGGATGCAGCGGCAAACATTTGGGGGAGACGAGAAGGGGCTAATTCGGAATTACCAGTTATAGCATTTGGTTCCCATATTGATTCTGTTCCAAATGGCGGAATCTATGATGGAGCGCTTGGTGTGATTCTCGCATTGGAAGTAATGCAGGTGCTGGAAGAAAATAACGTGAAAACAATCCATCCATTAGAGCTTGTCTCATTCAGTGCAGAAGAGCCTAATCCATTTGGTTTCTCGACATTTGGTAGTAGAGTAATAACTGGAAAAGTAACGGCTGAAGATATAGCTGGTGTCACAAATCCAGACGGACAATTGTTAACAGAAGCATTACAGGAAGCAGGCGGTGATCCGAATGATTTTGTAAGTGCTATAAGAAGCCCCTTTGAATTTGCTGCCTATTTGGAGGTACATATTGAACAGGGAAAAAGGTTACTGAAACGAGAAATTCCGATTGGAATTGTAACAGGCATTACTGGCATCTACCGTGAAGAAGTAATTATTAGAGGGGATGCGAATCATTCAGGGACGACATTAATGAAGGATAGAGCGGACGCCTTTTTAGCAGCGGCAAGCATGGCAATCGCATTAGAAGATATTTTATTAAACTATCCTGATGAAGAGGTTGTTGGAACGATTGGCCAGGTCTTTGTAAAGCCGAATGCGACGAATATTGTACCAGGTGAAGTGACTTTCTCCATAGAAATTAGAGGGCAAGCGAGGGAGAAAATCAGGGATATAGTATCGAAATGGGAAGAGAGGGTCGAAAGCATTCATAGGCATAGAAAGGTGAAGGTGGAACGAGAAGTAAAGCTTGATCAAGTACCATCACCAATGAGTGAAAAGATACTGGCATGTTGTGAGGAGCAAGCGAATAAACTTAGCTATCCTTCTTACCGGTTAGGCAGCATGGCAGGTCATGATGCTGCCCATATGGCATCGGTCACCCAAGCTGGCATGCTATTTGTTCCAAGCTTAGCAGGGAAAAGTCATTGTCCAGAAGAAGAGAGTCGGATTGCTGATATTGAAAAAGCTGGAAACGTATTATTACATACTATTTTGGCACTGGATAACAGTCAATAAGGAGGAGAATAGGTGGGGAATTTATTTATAGCGGATAGTGTTTATACGAACGAGAATTTTAAAGAGCAATATAGTTTGTATGTGGAAGAGGGAGTGATTAAGGAAATTGGTCCAATAATGAAGCTAAAAGAAAAGTATAAAGGGGTCAATGTTCATTCATTAGAAGGAAAAACGATTATTCCAGGCACGGTAAATTCCCACAACCATTCCTTTCAAAGCTTACTGAGAGGTATTGCTGTCGATCGACCATTTTTGGAATGGAGGGATGAGGCATTATATAAATATACCCCTTACTTAGATGAAGAGGCGATTTACACTGGTGCTTTGTTTGCGTTCGGGGAAATGCTCCGCTATGGAGCGACAACGGTCAGTGATTTTTTCTATGTTCATAACAATGGAATAGCGTATGATGAAGCAGTCATTCAAGCAGCAAAGGATGTTGGAATTAGACTTGTGTTAGCACGGACGATGTACGATTGGGATGGAGCTCCGAAAGCGTATATTGAGACCATTGACCAAGCTGTTTCTAGAACGTATGAGCTTGCGAAAAAATACCAAGGCAATTCGATGGTGCATATCCAACCAGCTCCACATAGTCCACATGCCGCATCTCCAGAAATGATCAAAGCTGGGCATCGTCTTGCTTGTGAGATTGACACACCGTTCCACATTCATGTAGCAGAAGAACCCTTTGAGGTAGAAGAGACATTAGAGAAATATGGACTCCGACCAGTTCATTACTTAGATTCATTAGGTGTAGTCGATGAGCGCATGATCGCGATTCATTTGGTTTGGCTGGAGCAAGCGGAAATAGATCTTCTTGGTTCGCGAAATACATCTCTTGCTTATTGTCCTTCTAGCAATATGTTTCTCGCTGACGGGATTACGAAAATTCCAGATTTAGTGAAGTCAGGTGTAAATATTACACTGGGCTCAGATGGTGCGTGTAGCAATAATCGAATTTCCGTTTTTGAGGAAATGAGAATGTGCTCGATTTTACAAAAAGTTGATAGACTCGATGGAACCGCTGTAAATGCCCAGCAAGTATTTGATATGGGAACGAAAAATGCCGGGGAAATCTTGCGTTTACCAATCGGAAAATTAGAACAAGGAATGCAGGCCGACTTCGTAGCGATCGATACCAATGATTTGTCGTTGCTCCCAAAAACAAACTTAATTGCCAATATTGTTTATTCGATGCAGCCAAATGCCATTAAGGATGTATTTGTGGAAGGGAAGCAGATTGTCGGAGATGGGAAGTTATTGACCGTTTCGGAGGAGGCTATTGGGAAACGGGTGAATACTTTTTTTGAAAAGACTAGGGAAATGAATAGAGATTAAAAGGTACAGAATAAGAGTATGTGGGGGCAAGGGATACCTTGTCCTTATTTTGTTGTGAGCCACAATGAGCCTACACCAACAAATTCGAATAAGTATAATGGTATAATATGACTAGGTTAATTTATCCATATCACTAAAGAACTAGTAATGAATAAAAGTTTTTTCATTAATTTTCAACTTAAAGGGTGGTCAGTATGCTAGCAAAAATCAAAAAGGTAAAATTTAATACAGAAGGAAAAAATCCAGTTTATAAGGTTATTTTAGAATGCCCAAAAGGAAAGGAACTTTATATCCATTTCGATTATACCTATGCAACAAATACCTTTTGGCCACTAGAAGTGAGCTATGATGGACAACATAAAGATGCAAAACTAGCATGGTATACAAGGGATGTGGAACATGTGACGGTAGAAGCATTCTTAAAGAGCATTGCTGAAAAAATCAATAAGAAATATAAATATAGTTTAGGAGAATAAAAGTATTCCATATACATTTAAAAAATTTTCGGTGTCATAGAAAACGAAGGAATATTATGGAGGGTATCTGTGAATATAGGAGAAGAAATTGTCGCGTCCTATTTGGAATACATAAAGGAATGTGATTTTGTTCAAAAAAATCTTTATACAAAAGACGTTCAAGGTGAAATTGATGTGGTAGGTATTAATCTAAAAACAAATGAAGCCTACGTTTGTGAATCGACAACCCATTTAACTACAGGGTTACTATATGTAGGAAGAGATTATAAGAACAATAACATCCAGAAATTAGTTGATAAATTTAGTAAAGACATTGATTATGCTGAAAAGTATCTACCAGACTATCAAAAACATTATATGCTGTGGTCGCCAATTGTGAAGGATAATAAAACAACCCGTGACAATAGCCAAATATATCAACTAAATGTGGTAAAAGGAATGCTTTATGATAAGTATAAAATAAATCTTGAACTTATTATAAATGAAAGCTATCAAGATTGTTTAACAGCATTAAGAGCGTATGCAAGAAAAGAAACGAAAGCATTGCAATCCCCGATATTAAGGTATATGCAAATAGAAGAGTATTTAAGTAAACATATTAGTAATCTAAATAAATACAAAGAATCATGACTGTTTATTAATTCTAAGTGTTGAATGCATTAAATATATAAGAAGCAAAAAGCTACCTATTATTTTATAGTGAAAAAGGAGACAAGGATATTATGCTTTGTCTTTTTTGTATTTAATGGAACAATGGTTATTTGACGAAAGAAGGAGAATTCCCCTTTAGAAACATTAAGTTTCGATAAACAGAACCAATTACCTAGAAACCTACACCCAAAGAAATCGTACTATTACTAAAGAAAATCAATGGAAAGGAAAATATAGATGGAAAAGACAACTTTAGAACAAGTGGAGAAGGAAGCGGCGAAGCGTACAAAGAAGGATTTTTTTCTGGCTATCTTTTATCTTGTGCCTGGACTAGGTATTGCTTGGGGAATAATCGAGGGAATGGAGCATTTACAAATTAAAACCTTTTCAACTGCTGATTCCTTTCTGACAACTCCTAATTCGAATCCGCTATTCCAATTGATGATTATCTTAATAGCGTTTCTAATCATTCCTTCTATTTTAGAATTTATCTTAATAAATCGTTCAAAACTGACTGGGAAAAAATTCTTGAAAAGAATCTTGCTGTTCATTATTCCATGTATACCAGTGATGTATTTATCCTTTTTTAGTTATTTGGAGGTAGGAGAGCATTCGATTACCTATGATCCATTTTTGTCAGGAGAGAAAAAGACATATGCCTGGGAGGATATTGAATCGGTTGTTATTGATAAGGCAACATCCCGAAATAAAAGATTTGATTATTATGTTAACTTTAAAGATGGTACCAATATAGATATATGGGGAAATACAAGGATGAATATAGAAGAGTTAAAGCAAATAGATGATAGGATTAGGGCAAAGGGAATTCCTAAATATGTGAATGTACCTCCATATGAAAAAGGGCTAAAAGATGCCTATGGAGATAGTCCAAATAAATATAAAATGGTCCAACAAATAGTCAGTGAATGATGGAGAAACAATCCTATGAAATTTTGGTTAATCGAATTTATAAAAAAGGGAGATTCATATGGCATTCGATATCAATGAACATTATGATTTCGATACTTTCTATACAAGGGAAAAGGATTTAATCTATTCCAATCGCTATACAAAAAAGGAGAAATGGGGAAATATTTTCAGTTGTATTTTGTTTTTTTCCATGGTAGCTGCTTTAATTGGGTTGGCTGTCTATGTGTATTCATTGGAAAAGGTAGTTTGGCCGATATTTCTCATTGGATTAGGAGCGATGCTACCGGCATTTATAGGTGTTATCATAGCGACAACCACTCGGAAAATCCACCATCATGAAGTGGTTATTGAACTCCAGCCAATGGGCTTTACCCAAACGATAAAAAATCAAAAAACGACTGAAATACAGGAACTATATCTTCCTTTTGAAAAAATGGAAAGTGTAACGATGGGGCGCTTTCTTTATGTGGTCAACGGAAGAAAATACAGTCCTGGGACCTATTGGCATTGTATTGAATTAGCCATGAAGGGACTAACGCTAGATGGAAAAATGGTTTTGAAAAAATTTCTTTTAAAAAACCCGGATGAAATTGACCTTTGGATTAGCCAATTTCAACAAAACAATATCACCATCTATTTCACAGAGACGCTACTAAAGGATTTAACCTTAGAAGATTACGATAAATTGAATAAGGTTAAATATCCAGAGGAAACAGGAGATATTGCGTTAGCATATAAAACAGAGGGGCAAAAAGCACCTGTAAATTGGGATGGAAAGAGGATTTATCATTAAATGGAGAGATGGTTCTTACTTAATCCTAAATTTTAAAAGCACGCAAAAATGTTGTTAAATCAGCATTTGTGTGTGCTTTTTTGTAGTAGTTTTAAACGCTATGAGAATAAATGCTTGCTTGTGCGTCAAGTAATATCTTTCTTTATCTATCTTTAGCAGCATTATTCAAAAATGCAATTAACCATCATATGCACAAGATATAATACATACAATAGAACCTGAAAACGATTTCTAAAGGGGAGTGAATGGAGTATATGATACAAAAGACGTAGCGAATGTTGATAGTGCTATTGTAAATAATGAAGAATTAACCATTTTGCAATGAAATAGGATTTTGAAAACAATTAGAATATCAGATTAGAAGCTTTGAGGGTTATAAAAAACATATAAAGCAAATCGCTGAAATGATTCATTTCTTAAATATCTTTCAATTATACATATCGTAAGCCAACCAACATAACTTTTAAGAATAACTTGTTTCATATGGAAAGCCTTTTAAACAATGAATTATTTACGTCTTTGTATAGAAGTTTTACATATTTTGGGGAGGTAGAATATGAAGCATGGTAGTGAGAGTAATGCAAATGAAAATTTACAATCAGTGGATACGACGATAGGGAAAAAGATTGGATTTGGTGAGAGACTGGGATTTGGTGTTGGCGATTTAGCTGTCAACTTTGTATGGGCATCGATGGGAATGTTTATTGTGTTTTTCTATACAGACGTAGTGGGTATTTCGGCTGCAGTTGTAGGTACCATTATGCTTGTTTCCCGATTTTTAGATGGAATTTCAGATGTTGCAATGGGAGTAGTAGTGGATCGAACGAAATCGAAACATGGTAAAGCGCGACCGTGGATTTTATGGATGTGTGTACCATTTGCTGCCATGACCGTTTTGTTATTTACAGTTCCTGATGTTGGCGCGACAGGAAAAATCATTTATGCTTTTATAACCTATAACATTCTGACTTTAGCATTTACATCGGTTGTTATTCCGTATGGGACACTAAATTCGTTGATTACGCAAGATCAACATCAACGTTCTATATTAAATATTTTTAGAATGTTTCTTGCACAAATAGGGGTCATTCTTGTTAGTAGTTTGACGCTTCCATTGGTGGATTTCTTTGGAGGAAAACAAACTGGATGGGTCATGACATACATTGTTTATGGGATTATCGCGATTTTCTTATTTTTATTTACCTTTAAAGCAACTAAAGAAAGGGTACAATTTACACAAGAAAAAACAGAGGAAAAGATACCATTAAAAGTTAGTTTAAAGGCTTTATTACAAAATAAATATTGGGCGATGATATTCGGCTTCTTTATCATATACAGCATGGGAACGGCTCTATGGCAAGGAAGTACCATTTATTATGCTCAATATCTACTGGATAATCAAACATTAACAGGTATATTAACAATGGCCATTACCATCCCCGTTATCGTTGGATTCTTCTTTATGCCAGCACTATTTAAGCGATTTGGGAAAAGAAATATCGTGTTAGCTGGTTCCATCATTTCTATTATAGGTACACTGATCATTATGATTGATATAACCAATATCTATTTCGTCATAATTGGCCAAATTATAAGAGGATTAGGAAAATCCCCGTTTACGGGAGCGCTATGGGCGTTTTTACCTGATACGATAGAATATGGTGAATATAAAACAGGGATTAGAAATGAAGGTTTGGTCTATAGCGCCGGCAGTATGGGACAGAAAATTGGAGTCGGGCTCGGGGCAGCATTAGTTGGATGGATGTTAGGATGGACTGGATATATTGGTGGAGCAGCAGTTCAGCCAGATGAAGCGCTGTTCGGTATTAATGCTCTTTTCCTTTACCTGCCACTTGCAACCTATGTTTTACAATCGATCTTACTCTTGTTTTATAAATTAGATAAAATCTATCCACAGGTAGAAAAAGAGCTTTTAGCAAGAAGAAGTAAAATAAATACCCACTAAAAATGCTTGGATTATAATGCGTACAAGAGTTTCTTGTACGCATTATTTATGTTTTTTAATTAATTAGATAGCAGAAATTATAAGAAATGTTCCAAAGACTATTAGTTTGAATATTTTAAAAATTAATTAAATTCTCATTTACAAACAATAACTAGTGGTATATTATAACCCATATAAAGGAAAATGATGTTAGGAAAAATAACATCTTAGTGGAAACTTCAAATTAAACCTCTTTGGATTAGCATAAAACGAACCCTGAGACAGTAGATATGGAAGATTGTTAAATAGGAGAATAATTTGTTAACATTCTTTTCCGCTGTTGTTATTTGTAATACCTCCATCTTGTATATCTCTCAGGTTACTCCCTTTTTTAAAATTTTCCTGTGAAAATAAAATCATAGAATGTTTGGAGGAGCTTATATTGTCAATGGATAGTGCCCATCGTTTAGCCAATATTCCTTTTTCTAGTATTAGAGAAATCTTTGATGAAGCAAATGCGATGCAAAAAAGTGGGATTAACATTACACATATGGAAATAGGAAGACCAGATTTTGATACCCCTATACATATTAAAGAAGCTGCAAATGCAGCCTTGCAAAAGGGCCATGTTCACTATACAGCAAATAATGGAATCCAAGAACTAAGAGAAGCCATTGCTGATAAGTTAAAAAGGGAAAACAAAATTAATGTGGATCCTAATAAAGAAATAGTTGTGACTGTTGGATGTAAAGAAGCGATTATCAGCATGATTTTTGCATTTATAAACCCAGGTGATGAAGTGTTAATACCTGATCCTGCATGGCTTGAATATCAATACATTGTTGAACTTGCAGGAGGGGTGGTCATCTCGATTCCTCTACGTGAAGAAGAGGATTTCATTCTTAATCCAGACGATGTACGAGCTAGATTAACCAACCGAACAAAAATGATTCTTTTAAATTCCCCTCATAATCCAACTGGAGCAGTATTGCCAGAGGCTTACTTAAAAGAATTGGCTGATATTGCGATTAATCATAACTTACTAGTTCTATCCGATGAAATCTATGAAAAATTAATGTATGAAGATGCAGAACATATAAGTATTGCTTCCTTACCAGGTATGTTTGAGCGAACCATTACGATTAACGGTTTTTCAAAAGCATATGCGATGGATGGCTGGAGATTAGGGTATGCAGCTGGTCCTGAAAAGTTAATGAAACCTATTATGAAAGTGCATCAATATAACACTTCAAGTGCTACTTCTTTTGCGCAATATGGAGCGGTAGCAGCATATATGGGGACTCAGGAGCCTGTTGGAGAAATGGTAAAAGCTTTTGATGAACGGCGTCAGCTATTAGTTAAAAGATTAAGAGAGTTAGAGCATGTCAGTTGTGTAGTACCTAAAGGTGCATTTTACGTCTTTCCTTCTTTCAAAGGAATTGGAATGACATCAAAAGAATTGGCGACATTTCTTTTAAGAGAAGCTCAAATTGCTTGTGTTCCTGGGTCTGCATTTGGAAACTATGGAGAAGGCTATCTCCGAATGGCATATTCAACAGAGTATAAGCAAATTGAGGAGGCAATGGATCGATTAGCAATTGCTTTGAAAAAAGTAAGAGTAAAAAGCTAGAGTGGATTTAGATAGAAGTACAAATCCTATTTAATCATAACAACTACTATGAGAGTCACTATATGTTCGTTTGGAGGTCAAAAACTTGAAGCTTTTAATCATGTTAAGAGATGCTTTCTATGAAGCAAATCCAAAATTTATAGAAGATGCAAAACAACTTGGGGAAGTAAAAGTATTATATACGGATCATGGAATAGGGAAGGAAGAATTGAAAAGAGAAGTAAAAGATGTAGACATTATTATTGTCGCAGTAGTGAAAATTGATAGTGACGTGATAGAGGCGGCACCTCATTTAAAATACATTATTAAATATGGAGCAGGCTATGACAATATTGATGTAGAGTATGCGTATGAGAAAGGGATTCAGGTAACAAATGCCCCAGGGGTGAATGCTCAATCTGCAGCTGATCTAGCCTTCGGTTTGATGCTATCAGCAGCAAGAAATATCCCTAAAAAGGATCAAGAAATAAAATCAGGACACTGGGAATTGTCGATGGGGAATGAAATTTACCAGAAGAAGCTGGGAATCATAGGATTCGGTTCCATTGCCAAGGCAATCGCAAAACGCGCAATCGGATTTGATATGGAAACAATCGTTTGCACGAATTATCCCGATCAACCTGCAGCAGACACACTAAATGTAACATTTGTAGAAAAAGATGAACTATTTAAAACGGCAGACTATATTATTATTGCTACTTCTTTAAACGAAAAAAATAGACACCTCATTAATAACGAAACATTAAGTTTAATGAAATCCACAGCTTATATCATCAATATATCCCGTGGTCCATTAGTTAACGAACTAGATTTAGCTAAGGCATTAGAGGAGAAAAAAATTAAAGGTGCAGCTTTAGATGTATTTGAGGTAGAGCCACCTATCAATGATTTTCCAAGAAGGAAGGAGATTGTGGCAACACCACATATTGGAGGAGCAACCTTTGAATCAATAAAGAGAATAGGTGATTTATCCATCTCAAATATGAAGAAACTACTTAATAATGAAGAACTTGATTATGTGGTTATTCCAAAGCAAAGAGCATAATTCTTTCGTTAGAGAGCCCATCCATCTTAATGACGGAGGGCTTTTAAATTAGACTTTTAGTAAGCTAGAAGAAAACAGCGTAAGTTTAGTGCTTCTATCCAACTTAATCAAATATAGCCAAAAAAAGAAAAAAAGATACCTTTTTATGAAAACGCTTTATTTTTGAATACAAATTATCAAACGAGATACCTTTCGTGTTATTGACCTTTTGAATTACAATACAAGTACACGAACAGAATAGGGGGAGATGCAATATGAAGGGCTCAAAGAGGAAGTTTTTTGCAGGCTTTTTAACAGTGATGATGATTTTGTTAGCGCTTTCTGGATGTGGGAGTGATGCAGCTGATAAGAGTAATTCTGGGAAAGTCCAACTGAGGTTTGCGTGGTGGGGTGGAGAGGATCGACATGATGCAACATTAAAGGCAATAAAAAGATATATGGAATTGAATCCAAATGTAGAAATCAAAGGAGAATATGGTGGGTTTGATGGCTATAATCAAAAGCTTAGTACGCAAATAGCTGGAGGAACGGCTCCTGACATTATGCAGATGGATTACTATTATATGGCGGAGTATGCAAGTAAAGGGGATGCTTTTGTCAATCTAGATGACTATCAAGATCTTATATCTTTATCTGAATTTAGTGATGATTTTCTGCAGGATTTCAGTGTGGTTGATGGGAAGCTAATTGGTCTTCCAACTGGTGTAAACGCAGTTATGCTATTTGCCGATAAAAATCTGCTTACCCAAAATAATATTGATTTAACTGGGAAGTATGATTGGGAGCAGCTGATTGAAGAGGGAGAAAAGGTAAATAAGAATAATCCCGATCAATATTTCTTTAATATGGGTCCAGGTGAGATGGCAGATTTGGTATCTACTTATATGAAGCAAAAAACAGGAAATAATTTAATTAATGATGACTATACCTTAGGATTTGAGAAGGAAGATTTAGTGGATGGCTTAAACTATGTGGAAGAATTATGGGATAAAAAAGTAGCGCCAGAAATTAGCGATTACTCGACGATCGTACACAAAATTCAAGAGGCTCCGAAATGGATTAATGGCAACTTAGCAGCTGTTATGATGAGTGCCTCTGCCATTGAAACATTTAAAACTAGTAAAAATGATTTAACAGCATTATTATTGCCAATCAGCGATGATGCGGTAGATACGGCGATTCGAACACAGCCGTCTCAGGTCTTTTCTGTCAGCAAGAAATCAAAAAATCCTGAGGAAGCAGTGAAATTTATGAATTGGTTTTTAACAGATGAGGAAGCGATTGAGATTCTTGGCTCTGTGCGTGGTGCTCAGCCGACAGAAAAAGGAAGAAACCTGCTGGCTGAAAGTGACCAGTTAGATCCTTTAATTGCAGAAAGTGTGGATTTAGGCTTAGAGAATAGTGGAAAACCAGTGAATTCGATTTCCATTAATACAGAGATCGATAATGAATTCATCGATACCATTGAACAACTAGGCTATGGAAAATTATCGGCCGATAAAGCAGCGGATCATTTAATTGCTCAGATTAATAAGATAATAGAAGATGTTAAACCAGAATAATAGGGAGAAAGGGAAACGGGAAGCAAACAATTTGTCTGCTTCCCGTTTTCTATGACCTGATTTTAATCAAATGGATAATAAATGATGATGGCGGTTCCCCAGCCAGGTTTGCTTAAAAGGCGAAAGGTACTCTTATGATGATAGGTAAGCTGCAGTCGTCTCACTGTATTGCTCAAGCCAATATGTTCAGTGGAAAAGTCATCCCGAGAAAAACTCTCGTATAGTTCTTTTATTCTTTCTTTCGAAATTCCTTTTCCATTATCAATAATAATAATTTCAATGCCAGCTTGCTTTTGTTTGATTTTGATCTTTATTTTAATAGAGTTAGACTCTTCCTCTTTATTTAAACCATGTGAAATGCTGTTTTCTATAAAAGGCTGGAAAAGGAGCTTCAAAATACTTTCATGTAAAATCGTATCATCATAGTCCCATTGAACCGATAGCTGGTCCTTGAACCTGATTTGAAGAATGTTAATATAATTATTCGTATTACGAATTTCTTCTTCAATATTGACGGTTCTCCCGCCAATTCTTAACGAGAAGTTTAATAAATCGGATAAATATTCAAGCATTCGTACAGCCTCATTTGGCTTACCAGTTAAAGCGAGTATTTTCCAATAAATTGTCGTAAGCGTATTTGTTAAAAAATGTGGATTCATTTGGCTTTGCAAGGCTAGTATTTCTGCAGATTGTAATTGATATTTCTTTTCCGTCAGTTCAATTTTTAGCTGATTTTGTTCCACATAGGATTTGATGATATTCTCCACTATATATTGATATTCCGCATCTTTAAATTGCTTCGTTTCGGGCAAATGCTGTTGTCCATTTTTGGCAGAATGAATAATCGAAATGACATTGCGAAGATGACTGATATTTTTATGGGAAAAGTAAATGACGATTAAAATACCTAGAATGAAAGAAATAATACTTAAGGCGATGGTTATGCGCTTTAACATAATTGGGACTTTATAGAGTATATTTGTTTGGACAATCGAGACATATTTCCAGCCGCTTGTACTAGAATGGTGTTTCGTGACTAAATATGATTCCCCATTTACTTGGAGCGAAAAGGAATCTTGTTTTTTATCTCCAATCTGGTTAAGGTCAATTTTTTTTTTGGAAGGGCTATTTTTGTTCCCAAAGAGAAACTGATTGTTTTCATCAAGGACAAAAATGGTTTGATTTTGATAGGTTTTTAAGTTGTTTAAAATTGTTTTGAAATAGCTTTTTTTCATATTTAAGACAATGATTCCTTGGGCCTTTGTTGAGTTAGACCAATAGATATTCCGGTAAAGGCTAATCACATCATGTGGTGCATGAAAGTTATAGTTTTTGATCGTTCGATTTTGAACCCAAACTTTGCTGTTCGTATTTTTTTTATTAAACTGACTAAACCATTCTTGATCATAAAATTGTTCTAACGTTACTAATCCATCGCTTGAAGTAAGGACACGTTTGTATTGGTTATCATAGTACACATAAATGGAATAAATATAGGGTCGAGCAAGGGCCTGTGTTGTCAGGGTGCTTAAGCTAAAACTTAATGCTCTTGTTTGCTCATAATTTAGTGTTTCTGCCCGTAGGAAGTCTTTGAAGTTCATAATATTTTCGGAATTCGCGCTATTATCTAAGTATAACGAATTCATCTCATTGAAGATTAAGTCGATATGCTGCTCCATTTGGTTTAATAGATTGTTATTATTCATCGTAATAGATTGTTTAAACTGATGCTCGACAATGGTATAGGACAAGGCCCCAAGCAGTGTTAATGGAATTAACATGGGGCATAGGAAAAAGAGGATGTTTTTAATAAAATATTTTTGACTCATAATCCGTCCAGGCTAGGTTTTTTCCGATATTCTCTTGGACTTTTTCCGAAAAATTTAATAAACATCCTAGTGAAATTTTTCGGGTTGCTATACCCAACCATTGTACTGACATCATAGATTTTGTATTGGCTGTCTAAGATAAATGCTGCCGCTTTTTGCATTCGAACAGTATGTACATAGGTGGAAAAATTTTCTCCTGTTTTGTTTTTAAAATAGGTACTAACATAATTGGCACTCATATGGACTAGCAAAGCAGCATCTTCAAGCGTCGCACTGCTATAATGTTCATTCACATATTTTTTTATTGTTTCAATGATATGATCACTATAGGTCATTTGTTCTGATGTATTTTCTGTCGGTCTTGTTTGGCGTGGATCTAATTCTTTTTTCAAATTCGAAAGGACGCTGTATAATTCATCGTATTTACTAGGCTTGATGATATAATCGTAAACGCCGTATCTGATGGCTTTTTTTGCATATTCAAAGTCTCGATAGCCACTTAGCAACACGATTTTGATTGGTAATCCCCGCTTTACCACTTCTTCGGCCAGCTCTAATCCATTCATGACTGGCATTTGAATATCACTGAATAATACATCAATTTCATTGTTTGTGATATATTCTAATGCCTTTTTCCCATTCTGGCATTCTGATACCACTTCAAATCCAATTTCATTCCAAGGAAAGTAATGGATAAGACCATGGCGGATTTCAGGTTCATCATCGACCAATAACACTTTATACATATAGACCTCCTCCTATGAAAGGATCCTTTTGGCTAAATATTTAGCTCTGAAGAAAAGATACATATAAGCGAAAAAATGATACCTTTTTATGAAAACGCTTAACTTTTGGTGGATTATAAAAATTGGGATACCTTTTTATTCCCGCATTCCTTCTATAAAATAATAATTAATAAAGTAACTACTATGAATATATTACATGAGGAGGCTGGAAATGACAATCATTAACAGCGGTATAGAAAGGGGAGTTTTGGATGTATTCAAAAAAAGAAATTAGTTTGCCTCAGAGTGAAATTCAACTAAGCGTAAAGACCAAGAAGAAAAGGAAATACCAATATATCGGTCTTGTATATATTTTACCTTGGTTGATTGGTATTTCCGTATTTGAGCTTTATCCATTGATCTATTCTTTTTATCTCTCCTTTACAGATTTCAATATTATTAGCGAACCAAAATTTATTGGACTATCAAACTATGTCAAGATGTTCACAGATGATCCTGATTTTTATACCTCTCTAAAGGTAACCTTTTATTATGTTTTAATAGCTGTGCCATTAAAAATTGCCTTTGCCTTGCTAGTAGCAGTTCTTCTTAATTTTAATATCAAAGGGATGGGCATCTTTCGAACAGCATATTATTTACCTTCGATTTTAGGTGGAGGGATTGCAGTAGCGATTTTATGGAGGTTTATGTTCTCAGAGGACGGGTTAATTAATGATGTGCTGGCATTCTTCCATTTACCAACGGAAAACTGGTTGGGTAATCCTGACACCTCCTTATTGACGATTAGCTTGTTAACGGTTTGGCAGTTTGGTTCTTCGATGGTTTTATTCCTGGCAGGATTGAAGCAGGTTCCAGCTGAATTATATGAAGCAGCTAAGGTCGATGGTGCTTCGAAAATTCGGACGTTTTTTTCCGTTACATTGCCGATGCTAACACCTATTCTATTATTTAACATTATTATGCAGACAATTAATGCATTCCAAGAGTTTACTGCTGCTTTTGTCATTACGAATGGAGGACCATTAAAGTCTACGTATTTATATGGTGTAATGCTTTATGAAAACGCATTCACTTATTTAAAAATGGGTTATGCATCTGCTCTTTCTTGGATTCTGTTTATCATTATCCTTATTTTTACATTAATACTTTTCAAAACGTCCAAACAATGGGTGTTTTATCAAGATGAGAGGTGATCTAGTATGACGAAAAGAAATAACATTCTTTTATACCTGTTTTTAATCATTTTTGGTCTCGTGCTGATTTATCCCTTTTTATTTATGGTTTCTGCAACCTTTAAAACGAATGAGGAAATTTTTACAGGGATTGGCCTAATCCCCGACAATTTTTCCTTCGAGGCTTTTCGGAACGGTTGGAAGGGGATTGGGGAAACTACGTACGGAATGTTTTTAATGAATTCTATTAAACTAGTTGTTCCGACTGTTCTATTTACGATTGTATCGAGTGTCATTGTGGCTTACGGATTTGCCAGATTTGAATTTCCCTTTAAAAAAATCCTTTTTGGAGTTATGGTAGCAACGCTTATGCTTCCACAAGCTGTTGTTATTGTACCGAGGTACTTATTGTTTCATAAGCTGGGATGGTTAGATACGTACCTACCATTTTATGTACCGGCATTACTAGCTACTTTTCCATTCTTTACATTTATGCTCATTCAGTTCATTCGCGGCTTGCCGAAGGAACTAGATGAATCTGCTATTTTGGATGGTTGTAATTCCTTTATGATTTTAACGAAAATTCATTTGCCTTTATTAAAACCAGCTTTAATTTCCGTCGGAATCTTTCAATTTATGTGGACTTGGAATGACTTCTTTAATTCTCTTATATACATCAACAGTGTGGAAAAATATCCTGTTTCCCTTGGTTTGCGTATGTTTTTAGATGCAGAGGGGGCTGTTACTTGGAATGAAATTATGGCGATGTCGGTAATAACCATTTTACCGTGTATACTTGTCTTCTTTGTTTGCCAAAAGTATTTTGTTTCAGGTATTAGCACAAGTGGGTTAAAGGGCTAAACAAAAAATTATTATAAAAGGGAGATTGGAAAAAATGAATACGATCAAAACAAAAGATATCCAAATTGCTTATATTGGTGGAGGCTCACAAGGATGGGCGTGGGGATTGATGAGTGATCTTGCGAATGAGGAAGCAATTTCGGGTAAGGTGAAATTATATGACATTAACTATCAGGCTGCCTATCAAAATGAATTAATTGGGAATCGATTATTGGAACGTTCAGATGTAGCTGGAAAATGGGAGTATGAAGCAGTAAAAACAATCGACGAAGCCTTAACGGGAGCTGACTTTGTCATCATCTCTATTCTTCCTGGATCGTTTGATGACATGGAGTCGGATGTCCATTTCCCGGAAAAGTACGGGGTGTATCAATCGGTTGGAGATACGGTTGGACCAGGAGGGTTGGTTAGAGCACTACGGTCGATTCCAATCTTCGTGGATATTGCGACTCAGATTCGTGAGTATGCGCCTAAAGCCTGGGTGATAAATTATACGAATCCAATGAGTCTATGTACGAGAACTTTGTATGCGACTTTCCCGGAAATTAAAGCGATTGGCTGCTGTCATGAAGTATTTGGAACACAAAAATTACTTGCTTCTATGGTTCAAGAGTCTTTGGGAATAGAGGGAGTAAAGCGTCAGGAGATAAAAGTCAATGTGTTAGGAATTAATCACTTTACGTGGATTGATCAAGCTTCCTACAAGGGAGTAGATTTAATGCCATTGTATGAAAAGTTTGTAGATAAATATGCTGAGAATGGGTTTGAAGGGTCTGAAAGAGGTCATTGGATGAATAATCATTTTGTATCTGCGGAGAGAGTGAAATTTGATTTATTTAAACGATTTGGGGTAATTGCAGCAGCAGGAGATCGTCATTTGGCTGAATTTATGCCCAATACATGGTATTTAAAAAGTCCAGAAATGGTAAGAGAATGGAAATTTGGTTTAACACCAGTTGCTTGGCGAAAGCAAAATAAACAAGCGCTAGTGGAAAAAAGTAAACGGTTAGCGGATGGTACTGAGCCGTTTGAACAAAAAATGACTGGGGAAGAAGGAATCGATATTATGAAAGGCCTCCTAGGTCTAGGCGAATTTATGACGAATGTAAATATACCGAACAAAGGCCAAATAAGTGGGATTCCGAATGATGTGGTAGTAGAAACGAATGCTGTTTTTAGCTATGACAGTGTGCGACCAGTACTTGCAGGCGAACTGCCAAAGCCCGTGCAAAACATGGTAATGCGCCATGTGACAAATCAAGAAACTGTTCTGCAAGCAGCCCTCCAAAAGGATAAGGATTTAGCATTCCAGGCCTTTGTGCAGGATCCTTTGCTAAGTACCATTAAACCAGAAGATGCGCAGGAACTATTTAATGAAATGCTGGCTAAGACTGGTCAATTATAGGAATAAGATAGTCCATTTATTCCTTTGCTAGTGAATGAGAGAAAAGATGGGACACTCACAAATGTTGTTATCAAGGATTTGTGGGTGTTCTTTAATATGTGAGGGGAAAAAGGGAGCTGTCCCCTTGTCCCAGCCATAAAAAAATTTAATAAAAAAATAAGTGCGTAATGGGTGAAATATTTCAAGATTCGTAATACAATATGTAAAGCACGAATGCTTCCTTCTTTGAAAGAAGCATTTTTTTTAAGGTTCATATTCGAAAGGATATAGAAAATTTACTGTAGGAAGGCGATAGAATATTGAATACTTTAACAAAGACTAAAAGGTTACAAATTGCTTTTCTATTGGGATCACTTTCCCTATTAGGTCCATTTACCATCGATACATATTTGCCTGCATTTCCAACGATTGTCGAAGAATTTCATACGACTGCATCCCTTGTGCAAGTTAGTTTAACGACTTGCTTGTTAGGACTGGGCTTGGGGCAATTGATAATCGGGCCGATGAGTGATGTACAGGGCCGTCGTAAACCATTGATTATTTTTCTTGGTTTGTATTTACTATCTTCGTTAATATGTGCGATAGCACCAAATATCTCTATGTTGATTGTTGCTCGTTTCATACAAGGGTTTGCGGCAGCAGGTGGTCTTGTTATATCAAGAGCTGTAGTTCGAGATCTTTATAGTGGAAGAGAACTAACGAAGTTTTTTGCTACGTTGATGTTGATTGGAAATCTAGGTCCGATTGTGGCGCCAATCATTGGAGGGGCTATTCTTTCTTTTGCAAACTGGAAAGTTGTTTTCCTTGTATTAACTTTAGTTGGTGTCATTTTGACGGTAGTCGTTTCATTCAAACTGGAAGAAACATTACCAACTGAAAAGCGGGTTCCGAGTAATATGAAACAAGTAGTTATGAATTTCGGTTCTTTATTAAAAGACCGTGAATTTGCAGGTTACGCATTTACACAAGGCTTTACTACTGCAGGAATCTTTGCCTATGTATCTGGTATTTCTTTTGTATATCAAAATATTTATGGCGTTTCTCCTCAAGTCTTTAGTTTATTGTTTGGGATAAATGGTATTGGCTTAATTATAGGAACACAAATTGTTGGTCGACTATCCAAATTTTCTGAGAAAACTTTCTTGAAGAGCGGTTTAGTTCTTTCCTTGTCTGCTTCTATTTTGCTAGTAATTGCTATTCTAATACATGCACCGTTATTAGCAGTTGCGATACCTATTTTCTTATTCGTAACTTCCATCAGTATTATTGGTACATCCTCATTCTCTTTAGCAATGGAAACAAAGGGACATGTGGCAGGAAGTGCATCTGCTTTATTAGGGTTATTACCATTCTTACTTGGATCATTAACGGCACCATTAGTAGGAATTGGGGGAGAACATACAGCTCTTCCAATGGGAGTTATCATCTTCGTATCAAGCTTATTAGCTTCCTTATCCTATTTTGTACTAGTTCGCAAAGGTTCTTTAAAGGTAAATACACCAAAGCATGTGACTCATAATTAATTTGTAATTCAGGCGCTTCCCAAAAGAAGGCGCCTGTTTTTTGAGAGAAAAAAGGAAAAGGATGTAATTATGTTCGAGAGAGATAAATATTGATAAAATTATCTAGTATAGGTAAAGAAACTTGATACTAGTAATAAAATTCAGAAAATATTGAATACTTTGTATTTAATTAGTGATAAATGAGGAGGCATTATATATGAAAAAACCCAAAGTGCTACAAATTTTACCCATGTATCATGAAGCAGCAGAGGAAATCTTAAACAGTAAGGCAGAGGTTATCAGAACAGATGATTATAGTATGGAAAATTTATGTGAACTAGTCAAAGAGGTGGATGCGGTAGTTTTAAGAGCGCCTGCAAGAATAGAAAAGGAGATAATCGATGCGAATCCTCATTTAAAAGTGATTTCTGGAGCAGGAGTCGGGCTTGATAATATTGATGTTGCCTATGCTACAAAGATGGGAATTCCAGTATTGCATGCACCTTCCGTAAATAAGGTTTCCACTGCAGAGCATACCGTGATGTTTATTATGGCATTGAGTAAGTCACTGCTAAGCTATCATAAAGAAATGGAAAAAGGGAACTTTGATTCGAGGAATCAAATAAGCACCCAAGAATTAAAAGGGAAGAAAGTCGGGCTAATAGGATTTGGCAGCATTGCACAAGAGGTAGCAAAACGATTAGTGTATGGGTTAGATATGAAAGTGTCCGCATGGGTAAGAGAATACAGTCCTGATAAACATAAAAAAGCAGAAGAGTTAAAGGTTGAAATGACAAATGATATCAAAAAGGTATTCGCTGAGTCTGACTTTTTATCCATTCATATTCCATTAAATGAAGAAACGAAATACTCGATTGATTATAAATTACTATCTTTAATGAAACCAACATCATATTTAATCAATACGGCAAGAGGAGCTGTTATTAATCAAGATGATTTATATACGATTTTATCCTCAAATAAAATCGCAGGTGCTGCACTTGATGTGTTTGAAGTGGAACCAATACCAAAGGCCAGCAAATTATTAAGCTTATCGAATGTCCTTCTCACCCCGCATGTAGGAGGAACAACGAAGGAAAGTAATTATAGTATGGCGACTACTGTTGCACAGAATGTCATTAATTTCTTAAATGGAGAGGAACCAAAGTTTGTTGCCAATCCAAGTGTTTTGGGGAAGAATGGAAGTTTGATTAGGAAGTGAAGTTATATTAATATATTTAATTATTGTATTTTTATCTAAACTATCTTCGTGACAACTCATTAAAAACTATGCTGGAAAAATTTTATATCTATCTCTTTTTTTTATTCCAGAGTATAGTTAGTTTCAGAGAGTGATGGACGACGATATTCGACAATAAATACAGAGAGTCAAAATCGTTCTCATTCTGCAACAAAGGCAAACCAGTTGAAAAATTGGGACGCAAAGCTACAGACCTTAACGTGAGATTCACGATGGTGGCTGGGCTGCTGAAGAATGGAGAATGATACTCGTGTTATGAGTTGAAATTCAAGCTTCTTCCGATTCAAAAAATTTGTGTTGGAGGGATTTTTTAATGGATAAAAATAACGTGCTATTTTCAAATAAATTAAACACTCAGTCTAAAGGGGGAAATTCAATGGTTAAAAAATTATTTGCTACAATTTCTACTTTAGCAATTATGGGTTCAGCGTTTGTGGGTGGACAATCAGCGTTTGCTTCTGAAACAGCAATCGAAGGTGGTCCATTATCATTTGGTACTCAACCAAGTGTTGATAACTTTGGCTCTGTAACTCTTAATGGACAAGTTCAAAATAGTACTGCTGCTCTCAGTGCATTTACTGTAATTGACGCAACAGGAACTGGAGATGGATGGAACGTTGTGGTGAAAGCTGATCAATTTTCGGATTCAGCTAATGGATTAACATTACCAACCAATTCAATAGATATCGCTCTTCCAACAGTATCTGCGCAGGCTGGAGCTAGTGATGTAACAACTATAACAAAAGCAGATGGTAAAATCGACAATGCTACTGGCGTAAAAATTCTTTCTGCTGCTGAAGGTGGCGGTATGGGTACGTATAATGTAGATGCAAACACTTTAACATTAAACCTTTTACCGAAAGATGTAAAAGAAGGAAATTACACTTCAACTGTTACTGTAACTGTTACAACTGGACCATGATATAAAGGAATTCTGAATCACCATGTCTAATAAGGCATGGTTTTTTTGTTTATTATTAATCCCTTTTTAGCATTAAATATTCAAAGATAAGGAGGACATGTTCAATCGATATTGTTTTTTCTTTTTCTGCTCTAATGAAAATTCTCTAACTTGGTTAAAATAAGCCAACGATAGGGAGGTACAAGCATGAAAGTGTTTCGAATTTTATTTTTAATACTCATATTTGGAATGGCATCTCCATTAGTTAGTATATATGTGAAGGCAGAGGAAGCTAGCGTTCCTTTAACCATTGAGTCAATCTATCCAGAAAATCAAAATCCTCAAACAAAAGGGTACTTTGATCTGTCTGTAAATTCTAGCGAAGCACAAACACTTCAAGTGCGCATTACCAACAATGAGGACAAAGAGGTAACGATAAGTATTAAGCCAGCAAATGCTTATACTAATCCAAATGGTGGAATGCTCTATGAGGATGAGCTAGACTCTGCCGATACCGTTCTTTTGGAGGATGCTGTTCGATTGGCTGAATTTATTAAAGTAGAAGAGACTGTAAAGGTACCTCCATCAACATCTGTGGAGGTACCCATTGAGTTAACAGTTCCAGAATTAGATGGACAGCATATTTTAGGAGGTATTCTATTTACAACGCAAGGAGAGGAAACGGAAACACAACAAGAAGCGGAAGAGGGCACTGCGAATTTTATTTTGAAAACAGAGACCGTCTATGCCATTGCACTTCAACTAAATATACCAAATGAAGTGCCTGATAACTTCCAATATGGAGAAGCAGGTTTTATTGGCGAAACTGGTTTTGTGTTTATGGAAATGAGCAACGATGCAAAAAAAATCCAAGAAAAAATAGCTGGTACTTATTCGGTTTCAGATAAGGATGGAAACGAGTTGTTTAAAGGGGAATATGGACCTTTTAAAATGGCCCCTAAGACAAAAATAAGATATCCAATCCAATGGAATGATGAAACACTTGAAGATGGCGACTATACATTAAATATAAAAGGGACAGTTGATGGGAAAGAGGTATCCACAGCTAAACCCTTTACCATTAATAACAAAGATGTAACGGAATATGCAGAGAAAACACAAGCTACTCAAGTGAAAGTAGATAATGGCATTCCAATATGGGTTTGGATAATTGGAGCAGTCTTATTTGGTTTAGTGATGTTTTTTATTGGAAAGAGAAGAAAGTAGAAGTTGAATATAAATTGAGAGAAAAAAACTCACCAATCGTGGTGAGTTTTTTTCTCTGAACAGTAATGAATAATTTACTCGATTGTCTTTTTCATAGCATTGTACATATTTTCAACATGCTTATCTGAATCATCACGTGACATGCGCAAGCGATTGACAGAACTACCATATCCAATCTCCAGCTTTCCTTCTTCTAATCCTTGGAAAATTCCATTGGCAAAGGCATCTAATGGTTCACCGCTAGTATGTAAGCCGGCACCGCCTAAATCTGTATTCACCGCTGGAGGTGCAACTTCGATTACTTCTACAGAAGTGTCAGAAAGCTGGTGTCTTAAACTCATGGTGAAAGAATGCATTGCCGCTTTGGTTGCTGAATAAATTGGAGCAATTACCATCGGTGTAAAGGCTAAGCCTGATGTTACATTAACAATGGTCGCATTTTCTTTTTCTGAAAAATATGGCGCAAACAACATAGACAGATGGATAGAAGCTTCCATATTAATAGTGATTTCTTTGTTAAAATAGCTCCAATCATTCTTAGCGTCTGCTTTTAACACATTAAAACGTTGTTGAATTCCTGCGTTGTTGACTAACACATTTATTTCTGGATAGTTCGCTGTTACCCAATCGAATAGTGCGATACGGTCAGCTTCTACTGCTAGATCGCTCACATATGTAATGAGGCTAGGAAATTTTTCTTTCGCCTGTTGAAGTACATCTTCTCGGCGACCACAAACAATAACTGTATTTCCTGCTTTGATAAACCGTTCTGCAAAAGCTAATCCGATCCCGGCGCTTCCACCTGTGATTAGAATAGTATTGGTTGAGAGTTTCATTTGGATTCCTCTTTTCGAATTATTTTATACTCTTTATATAGCTACCAAATTTCTTCCTATATACTTTCCTCTATCTTTTTCGTATACCGTGCTATTTTTACATCAATTCCTTTTAGGGATTCCTCCATTAACGATATTTCAGCAACTACATCTTGCTTATGATTTTCCATCATTGCAAGTCGTAGCTGAATGGTGCTATCTCCTTCTATAATCCAATCAATATATTGTTTAATCTTTTTTATAGGCATATGCGTATTCTTTAAACAGATAACTGTTCCGAGGAGTTCCATTTGATTTTCTGAAAATAACCGCCTTCCAGCTTCATCACGTTCTATTAATGGAAGCAGTCCTTGCTTTTCATAATATCTTATCGTTGATTCAGGAATATTAAATTTAGCTGATGCATCACTGATATGACAAAATTTCATTCGGAGACCTCCATTCATTGTCGACAGAACTAGTATACGACTTAAACTACGGTTTAAGTCAAGTAGTCAAATGAGGGGGCTCGTAAAATCAATAAAAAAAGAGCAAATTATTGCCCTTTCTCTTTTTCCTTCATTAAATAAATATTTGTTTCTGATTTTCTTCCTAATCATGCTAAGAAATGCACATAGGAATGTGGTCTGTGCATAAGTTGTTCGAAAGAGCCGAATTCTACTATATTCCCGTCTATCAAAACAATAATTTCGTCATAAACGGATAAGTTTTCTTTTTCCAAATGATGAGAAACAGAAACAACAGTTAATTCTTTATCTAGTAAGATTATTTGTTCGATTTCCTTAGCAGTTTCCCTATCTAAAGAGGATGTCGCTTCATCCATAAGAAGGATTTCACGATTTCTTAAAAAGGCTCGAGCTATTTCAATGCGTTGTCTCTGTCCACCAGATAAATTATTCCCATCTTCTCCAACTCTATAATCTAACCCTTTATCAAAAACCACTTCGGTTAGTCCAGCCCGATAACAGGCATTCAAAATATCTGCTTCACTGTATTTCTCTCCAAGTATTATATTATTTCGAAGCGTATCATCAAATAAGAACGGCTTTTGATTAATCATGGATACGGTTTTATAAAAAGAAATTGCATCAACATCTAGAAAGTTTACACCATCAAGTTGTATAGTACCTTGATAATTTTGAATTCTCTTTTGAAGTATTTTCAATAAGGTACTTTTCCCTGAACCAGAAGGACCAGTAATAAGAATTTTTTGCCCTTTTTTTATTTCAAGGTTTAAATCAGAAAGAATCATTTTATCTCCTATTTTGTAGGTAAGACTCTCGCATGTTAATGAATCTTTAAAAGGGATTGCTTGATGATTAGTAGTTATATCGGGTGTTTTTGTCATGAATTTTTGTATTCTATCGCGAATTTTTTTGGTAGTTAATATCTTATTATACTCCTCCAATGAATCAAGTGCTGGAGCAATAACCGTATTAGAAAGCTGAATAATGGCAAGAACTGTTCCAATAGTGATATCTCCTCGAGTGGCGAGGATTATTCCATATAGATTAACAAAGAAAAAGCCACAAAGCCCAAAAAAACCTACAATATTATCTGAGAGTACACGCCAATTGTTTAATGTCGCAAAACTTCTTTCTACCGTTGAATTATATGTAAAATGATCATCAGTCATTCGCTTTTCCATACCGTATCCTCGAATAGTATCTATACCTGTAAAAGCATCCTTCACTTTTCCAGTATAAATTTCATTTTTATTTGTCCAGTCTTCTGTTTGGTCAACAATTCTTTTTTTTAATAATTGTGGTACTAGACTAGGAATGATAAATACTACTATTAATAGAATAGCCATCGTACTATTAAGGAAAAAAAATAGCGCTAATAGATATTAAAAAAATAATTAGGTTTAAGATAATTTTTAATATGGAGTCATAATAGTTAGTTTGAACCAATTTTAAATCGTTTAATAAAAAGGAAACATAGGATGCAGTATTCTTTTCTTGAAGTAAATCATCTGAATGAATAAAAACTTTGAAAATTCTTTGTTTTAAGCCTGTAATATTCATAAAAATTATTTGATGTACAGTAAAGTTATATAATGTTTGACTAATCATAATCAAAAAATAGCCGCTAATGGTAAAGATGATTAAATTTACAAGAGGAAGTTTATTCGCTGCTTCAAAATAATCGAAAACTTCTTTAAAAACAAATGCTTTAAAGGTATTTTCAAATGCAGCAAATGGTAGTAGAAGGATAAATATGATTATCCATTTTTTATTAATACTTTTTATCAATATATTCACCTTCCAAGAGGATTTTTCCAAGGCAATAGGTATTTTAAGTTATTGTTAATTTAGTATAATTAGAAAAAATAGTAAATGGATAACAATGAATATACACAAAATATACACAAAATATACACAAACTTGATTATTTTGACTTTTTATCACTAGAGAATCTAACAAATAGGTATCTATTCTCCAAATTCTTAACCTCTCTGACAAAAATATGATACGATCATCCTGAGGTGGAAATTTTGGAACAATTAATTTATACACTTTTAGCATATATAAATAATTCTCTGGAAAAAGATATCAATTATTCTATTGCCAATAGTTTTCTTGAAAATATCCATCATATCGAAGGATATTCTTTAGAGATGGCTGCGGAAGTATGTAATGTTGCCCCTTCTACGATAAATCGTTTTTGTAAGCGAATAGGGTTTCGTAATTTTTCTAATCTCCGAAACAGTGTTGCTTTTCAAGGTGGAATGTACGAGGCGAGAGAAAAACAGTTGAATGCAGATTCATTTGAATCAAAGCTCAAGGAAAATGTGGAGATTATTGAAGGTATTCCAAAGGATCAACTAGAACGGATTATCCAAAAAATTCATGAATCTAAAAGGATTGTTATTTTAGGCTTTGAAAAACATCAAATTCAAGCGATGGAGCTTCAAAAACAATTATTTCTTCTTGGAAAGCTATGTGAATGCAATACCAATTTCTTTAAACAGCTGGAGGCATTGGCTCATTTAACAGAGGAGGATATGATTATCACGATTTCTATCCAAGGGAATATCCTCACAGAAGAGTTGGCTATAAATGATAAAATAAAGGAAGCAAACGGAAAGAAATTATTGATTACATTTTCGGATTCAGAGCGATATAAATATGTTTTTGATGAGGTCTTACGCTGTGGAGAAATCGAAAATAGTGAAGTTAGCAGCTATACGTTATTACGGTTATTTGATGTGCTCGTTTATCAATATCAAAAGCAATATCCTGCTTAAAGCTGGTCTAAAAGAGACCAGTTTTTTCCCTTTTGTAAGCGTATCATTATCTATAGAGATAAGAAAAGGGAGGATATTATAAATGAAGAAAAATGGATTTCCAGAAGGGTTTTTATGGGGGGGAGCTACAGCTGCCAATCAATTAGAAGGTGCTTATAACGAAGGTGGAAAAGGTTTATCTATCTTTGATATGGTTACATTCGTTCCAAAAGAAGAACGCGGCAATGATATCGAGATGGATGTCAAAAGCAAAGCTGAATTAGAAGCACTATTAGCTGGTGAAGAGGGAGATAACTTTCCAAAACGTCGCGGGATTGATTTTTATCATCGCTATAAAGAAGACATCGCTCTTTTTGCAGAGATGGGCTTTAAAACTTTCCGTATGTCTATTTCTTGGCCACGTATTTTTCCAAATGGGGACGACTTGGTGCCAAATGAAGAAGGCTTAGCTTTTTATGATAAAGTATTTGACGAGTTAGCGAAATATGGAATAGAGCCATTAGTGACTCTATCTCATTATGAAATTCCACTGCACTTAGTTCAAAAATATAATGGGTGGATGGATCGAAGCTTAGTTGATTTCTTTGTCCATTATGCCGAAACAGTCTTTAATCGTTATAAAGACAAGGTGAAATACTGGCTAACTTTTAATGAAATTAATATTTCGACACTTTCTCCATATATCGGTAGTGGTATTTTAATTGACGAAGTAGAGAATAAGGAACAAGCTATTTATCAAGCCTTGCATCATCAATTTGTAGCGAGTTCAAGAGCGGTAAAAGCATGTCATGAGATTATTCCAGATGCACAGATTGGTTGTATGCTAGCACGAATGGAAGTCTATCCAGAAACATGTAATCCAGATGATGTGTTAGCAGCATTAGAAGAGGATCAGAAAAATTTATTTTTCACAGATGTTCAAGTGCGCGGATACTATCCAAGCTTTATGCTAAGCTACTTTGAGGAAAATGATATTCAGATAGATATGCTGCCAGGAGATGAGGAACTGCTTTTACAACACACAGTAGACTTCCTATCATTTAGCTACTATATGTCTATGGTTGCGAGTGGATCACCAGATAAGCTAAAGGAAAAAGGAAACTTCTTCTCTGGAGTGAAAAATCCGTATTTAGAATCATCTGATTGGGGATGGCAAATCGATCCGAAAGGATTACGAATTACATTGAAGAAAATGTATGATCGCTATCAAGTGCCATTGTTTATTGTGGAAAATGGATTAGGAGCATATGATAAGGTAGAAGAGGATGGCTCTATTAATGATGATTATCGCATTGCATACATGCGAGCACATATTGAGCAGATGAAAGAGGCAATCAAAGATGGGGTTGATTTAATCGGCTATACAAGCTGGGGATGTATTGACCTAATTTCTGCAGGTACTTCTGAAATGTCTAAACGATACGGCTTTATCTATGTAGACCAAGATGATTATGGAAATGGGACATTAAAAAGAACAAAGAAAAAATCGTTTGACTGGTACAAACAGGTGATTGCTACTAACGGTCAAGGGTTATAGTATTGGAGATTCCAAACAGTACTTCTTCTTTTCATGAAGGAGTACTGTTTTTATTTTCTGGAAAATAACAGCAAGTTTAAAAGAATAATTAATTGATTTTTGAGAATTAAAAAACAAATCTTAATATATTGATATAATAAAATCTATGTGCTAAAATGTTCCAGTCAAGCATCTTTGATAGTGAGTATTCGCTCTATTATTCAGCTGAAAATGAATAATATTCTAAGTTTTCTAATAATACATAACAGTCTAAGAAATGTTATGATTCTATTTTTTATCCAAGTGTCTACATAGGTTACATAAGTGCTAGCGCTTTTTGGAATAGTAATTATATTATATGCGTATAAGGAGAGGTTAAAATGAGATATCTTTCTCTATTTATGGTAGCGTTCCTATTCTTACTTGCAGGATGTGGAAATGCAGCGGAAGAGAAAAAAGAAGAAGTAGTAAAAGAAGAGAGTAATGCAAATCAAGAAACAAAAGCAAAAGAATTAACAGAGGAAGATAAGAAATTCATTAGCTTATTAGAAAAAGGCGACTATCAAGCAATTATTGATGAAACAATTGGCCTTGGCAGCGATGCACAAGTGAATTTTTATTTTCTAGCAAATGCTTTTAAAGCAGTTCCTGATTATTCATTAAGCCAAACATACTTAAATAAATCAAAATATATTCCAGCTGAAATCGAAGATGAAGTAAATAAGTTAAAAGAAGAGATAGATGCTAACGTGGAACAAGAGGGAGCTTAAGCTCTTTAATCCGGTAATTTTAGGTGCTTGACCTAATTATAAAGATTTAATGAAGAACCTTGTCAGAATATTTCTGGCAAGGTTTTTATATTGTGAATAGAATAGTTCGTACATTTCTGTATGTAAAGAAGTCTAATAAAAAACAAATCAACCAAAACAAAGTTGATTTGTCTCTCTTTATCCTTCATATGTTTTGTAAAAATCAATCGCCTTCTGAATATAGGCTTGCTCTTCAGGAGGCACTTCTTCTTCATGATAAATAGCTGTAACAGGGCATACTGCTTCACAAGCTCCACAGTCAATGCAGATATCTGGGTCAATATAAAATTGATCTTCTCCCTTTGCGATACAATCAACAGGACAAACATCTACACAATCACCAGCTTTTTCATGCATACATGGAGACGTTATAACGAAAGGCATTAAAATCTCCCCTTTCTAATTAAGATCTTATGCTAACTAGCACTTCATTCATTTTATGCAAGTTTTCGCGAATCTTTACTGCGCTTAAATAATCAATTTTATCATGGTAACTTTCCGGCTGCTCTCTTTGCTCATCAATAGACATATGTTGATATTCATCGATACTTCCAGTTGAGTTCTCATAATCAGCCATTAAGCTTACTTCCAATTGTTGGACAATATTGCTTATTCTATCTAAGTTTTGTGTCATAGAAAGCGCAGTATTAATGATTTCCTCATCCGATTTTGTAAGCCCGTCTATCTTATTATATTGTTCTTGTAATTCGTTTTTTACTTGCTGAAGCATATCCTCTTTGTCAGAATCTACTATCATATGATCAAGTATTTGAAGTGTGTCGCCCATTAATATTTCCAATCTGCTTGAGGCGCTTTCCATAGAAATCCCACCTTTAAACATTGTATCTATAAAGTGTACATAAAATCAGCATAATATACATGATCGTTACGAGAGCTCCCTATATTTTCGAGGCGAAAAGTTAGTGATCTTTTTAAAATTGCGATGAAAGGATCGCAAATTATTGTACCCACAGTTCATCGCGATGTCGCCAATTGGCTGCTGACTATTTTTCAGCTGATAACAAGCCTGTGATATTCGATATTGGGTAAGATATTCGGTAAAAGTCATGTTTGTAATATGGACGAAAAGCTTTGAAAGGTAAGCATAATCATATTGTAGATGCTTGGCAACAGCTTTTAATGTGCAATCATAGCTATAATGAGTGTCTACATAAAGCAGTATTTTATGAAATACTTTCATCTTTGTCGAGTATTCAACAGGTGTTAGTTTTGTATTTTCTACTAAATTACCACAAATAGCATAAAGAAAACTTTTTTGATGATAAATGGAGTGAAGCGCTTGCAAATTAGGTGTTTCCTTTAAATGAATCACATTATTTGCAGGGATAGAACCTTTATAATTCATAAAAAAATGTCCTATTAATTCAGGTGAAAAAATAATGACACTAATATGGGAATGATTGAGTGTTTTGAATTCATGCATTTGGTTCGTGAAAATAAAGGCTACATCATTTTTTTGCAAGACATACTCCTTTTGATCCACTCGGACGAATAATTCTCCTTCGTTGACAATGATTAATTCATAGGCCCGATGAAAGTGGAGAGGAAAGTTGAAATTTATGAGGGTGAATGTTTCAAAGGATTCTTTTTCTTCTACGCCGTGATCTTCAAAAAAAACCAATTCTTTTCCTCCTATCCAAAAACACTAATATTGTCTTAAATTATACTATATTTTGAATAGTATCAACTCTTTAAAGTTTCTATAATGAGGTCAGAGTCACAATAGAGGAGGAAGAAAAAATGGCTGTTGAATATCATGTAGCTAAAACTGGATCAGATCTTGGAGAAGGAACGAAACAGAATCCATTTTTAACAATCAATAAAGCAGCTTCTGTTGCTGTAGCAGGAGACACCGTTATTGTGCATGAAGGGGAATATCGAGAATGGGTAAAGCCAAAGAATGCTGGATTAAGCAATACGAGAAGGATTACCTATCAGGCTGCTGACGGTGAAAAAGTAGTCATCAAAGGTTCGGAACATATTCAAAATTGGGAGCAAGTAGAAGGTAATGTTTGGAAAACAGAACTCCCGAATTCATTTTTTGGAGAATATAATCCATATAAAGAAGAAATATTTGGCGATTGGATTGTCTATAATCCAGGAAGACATCTAGGAGACGTATACGTAAATGGAAGTTCCTTTTACGAAGCAGAAACGTTAGAACAAGTTCAAAATCCCAAAAAACAAACAGAAGTGTTAGATCACTGGACAAAAAAGATTGTTCCTGTCCATAATCCTGAGCAAACAGAATATGTTTGGTTTAGCGTGGTTAATGACAATACGACGACTATCTATGCTAATTTTCATGATTTGAACCCTAATAAAGAGCTAGTAGAAATAAATGTTCGAAAAGCTTGTTTTTATCCAGAAGAAACAGGAATAAATTATATAACAGTAAAGGGATTTGAGATGGCCCAAGCAGCAACTCCATGGACACCGCCTACTGCTGATCAACCAGGATTATTAGGTCCTCATTGGAGTAAAGGCTGGATTATTGAAGACAATATTATCCACGACTCTAAATGTAGCGGGATTAGTCTTGGAAAGGAAGGCTCGACTGGAAACAACTATCGTTCCAAGCGTAAAGATAAGCCAGGCTATCAATATCAACTAGAATCTGTATTCCTTGCTAGACAAGCTGGCTGGAGCAAAGAGAAGATTGGTTCCCATATCGTCCGAAACAATACAATCTATGATTGCGGTCAAAATGGTATTGTTGGGCATTTAGGCTGTGTATTTAGCGAAATTTATAATAATCATATCTATAATATTGCTTTAAAGAGAGAGTTTTACGGCCATGAGATTGCTGGTATCAAGCTTCATGCTGCGATTGATGTACAAATCCACCATAATCGTATTCATGATTGTTCACTAGGAACATGGCTAGATTGGCAGACACAAGGAACAAGAGTGAGCAGTAATCTCTACTATCGCAATAATCGTGATTTATTTGTAGAAGTTAGTAGTGGTCCTTATATCGTTGATCATAATATTTTAACAGCAGATTATGCTTTAGATAATCATGCCCAAGGCGGTGCCTACATTAATAATTTAATCCGTGGAAAAATGGTTCATCGAAAAATGCTTGATCGTGCGACGCCGTATCATTATCCGCATAGCACAGAGGTTGCAGGATTTGCCGTGACTTATGGAGGTGATGATCGTTTTTACAATAATATCTTTGTTGGGGATGAGACACTAGAAGATGTTGGTACAGCTCATTACAATGGCTATACAGCTTCCCTTGAGGAATATATTGAAACCGTTCACAACGATTCAGGTGATCATGAAGCGTTTAATAAAGTAGAACAACCGGTTTATATTAATCGTAATACTTACTTAAATGGTGCAGAACCTTTTGAAAGAGAAGAGGAAAGATTAGTAGAAGATACATTTAATCCGAATTTAAGCATCGTAGAAGAAGGAGCAGAAGTATATCTATCAGTAAAACTTCCAGAGAACTTCGAGAATATTCTTGGTGAGGTGCAAACAACGCAAACCCTTGAAAGAGTGCGTATTGTCGATGCAAACTTTGAAAATCCTGATGGAAGCGAAGTAGCAGTTAATACCGATTATTTAGGAGAAAAAAGACAAGAGAAAAGTGCGCTCGGACCAATTAGTACATTGAAAAAAGGAAAGAATTATGTGAAGGTTTGGGGATAATGTAAAAAGCTCTAGTAAGTCATTTTTTGACTTGCTAGAGCTTTTTGATGATTAATCAATCAATAATCTCCAATCCTAATAGAGCAGAAAATTGAATGGCTTGGTAAGTAGAAACTTTACAGCCTCTTAAATCTGTGGGGGATACCATTAACGATTGGAAAGTAGATGTACTGATATCTACACCGTTAAGGGAGGTTCTTTCAAAATTCGCCCCGTCCATTATGCATGTTTTAAATTCAACCTTTTTAAAGATACAGTCGTAAAAATCAGATGATTCTACTGGCGAGTCTTGAAACCGAACTTTTTCTAATTTAGAGCTTCCGAATGCCGCTAAATTCAGTAGAGAATCAGTAAATTGAACATTGCCAAAACGAGAATCTGTAAAATCGACCCCTAATAATTTGCAATTGCTAAATGTACATTTGTGTATAGAAGAAAGGCTCATTTTCGCGTTTGAGAAATCGCAGTTTTCAAATACAACATCTGTTATTTCAATACCAGAAAAATCAGTGTTGATAAATTTACAGTTTTTAAGCACCATTTTAGATAAGCGCACTTTATTTAACACTTCATCATTAAAAACGGATTGCTGAATTTGGCACATCTCTAGCTCTAAATCCTCCTCATATAATATATCGTGAAAATTCTTTGAAGGTAAATCAGCTGGAATTTTCGGTGCTTCCATTTTCATCTAACTACTCCTCTCAAGTTACTTCCCTGTGTCATTAACTATATGTAAATATGAATTGAATTTAAAGACTGTATTTTTTTATGAATTTATGTGCAGCAAGCCTAGCAAATACATAACTTCACTATTTCAAGGAACAATAGAGAGTGGAGGTGAATAGCATGTCTAACAGAAAAGCAGATCCATCCACAATTGGTTTAAGCTCCACTCAACCTGAAGGACAAGGAACAACTACAAAGGAAACAGGAAGAACTAAAGCAGATTCTTCTCGAAAAAAACAAAAGAAGTCTTAATTATTATTAAAAAGAGCAAACAGGCGGAAGCAATTCCACCTGTTTTTTGTATTTTAGTGTAGATTTGGCACATCTTGAGTTTCAATAATATGGTGTAAAGGAAGATATGATCCAAAAACCAACTATATGATCGAAAGGAAGAAGGATATGGTCCAAAAACCAACTATATGATCCAAAAGAAGAAGGATATGATCCAAAAATTCAATATATGATCCAAACTCATATTTCCTGCCTTCCTATTTTAAATAGGGTTTGCAGTAGCTAATTAATTGCTTACTCCACTTTAACTTTTTGCCTATAAAAAGCATAATGAACAAAACTAGTTGACATGTACAAATGAGATGGTATATAATTATCTCGAATTCAAGATAATTAAAAAGGATGATTATCATGGATAATGAAGAATTATTAAAATATGAAGAGGATTTATCTTTAAAGGTCTTTGTCGTTTTGTCGAGAGCCTTGCAATCGATTAAGAAACGAGTAGAAGATGATATAAAGTGTCTTGGATTAAATCCAACAGAGTTTAGTGTTCTGGAATTGATCTACAGTAAAGGGGAGCAGCCGATTCAAAAAATTGGTGAAAAAGTGCTGATTGCTAGTAGTAGCATTACTTATGTTGTAGATAAATTAGAGAATAAAAAATTAATCAGAAGAAAACCTTGTCCGAAAGATCGCCGGATAACGTATGCGGCCATAACCGAAGAGGGAACCGTGCTAATGGACAAAGTCTTTCCAAAACATAGGGCAGCGATGCAAGAGATATGTGGTGGATTAGAAACGAAAGAGAAAGAAATGCTAATTGAGCAGCTCAAAAAATTAGGATTCCATGCACAAAGCATGTAAATTTTTTTGAGATAATATCTCGAATTAATAATATTTTAATTCGTACTAATGTCCGGCAGCGGTATAGAGGATGATGTAATGATGCATTTAATAAAAAATGCATCATACAGAAATCTATAAATGATTTTACACAATGTATCTAATATTAAGTAATATAGTTCAACTGATAATTGGAATAGGAGTGAAAGAGAATGACTAAAAAAACAAGTGGAATTCATCATATTACAGCAATCGTAGGTCATCCGCAAGAGAATGTTGATTTTTATGCAGGAGTATTAGGGTTACGTCTTGTAAAACGAACAGTCAATTTTGATGATCCGGGAACCTACCATTTATATTTTGGAGATGAAGGCGGGAATCCAGGAACGATTATTACCTTCTTCCCATGGGTAGGAGCTCGTCAAGGCGTTATTGGAGATGGGCAAGTTGGGGTAACTTCTTATGTGGTTCCAAAAGGGGCAATGACTTTTTGGGAAAATAGACTAGCTAAATTTAATATAGCTTTTTCCAAAACAGAACGGTTTGGAGAAGTATACTTGAAATTTAATGATCCTCATGGATTACAGCTAGAAATTGTGGAAAGAGAAGAAGGAAAAAATAATACCTGGCAGTTTGGTGAGGTGAAGCCAGAAAACGCGATTAAAGGTTTTGGCGGTGCTACTCTGTTTTCGAAACAGCCAGAAAAGACAGCTGAAGTTTTAGAAAAAGTGATGGGGTTTGAAAAAGTTGGGGAAGAAGGAGAATATGCTCGTTTCCGTTCTTTCAGCGATATTGGAAATATCATTGATTTAAAATTAGCGACAAGTGGTAGTGGATCAATGGGTGTTGGAACTGTTCACCATATTGCTTTTAGAGCAGTGGATGATCAAGATCAATTAGATTGGCAGAAGCATGTGTCGTTAAATGGATACCAGGTTACACCCGTTCAGGATCGTAATTATTTTAACGCAATATATTTTAGAGAATATGGAGAAATTCTCTTTGAAATTGCAACAGATCCTCCAGGCTTTGCAGTTGATGAATCTCAGCAAACAATGGGTGAGGAATTAAAGTTGCCAAGTCAATATGAGCAATATAGAGCGCAGCTTGAACGTAAATTAGTACCAATTGAAGTAAGAAATCTCGATTGATTTTGGAAAGGATGGTTCGATGCGTTCTATTGATCCAAATACGATTTCAGAAAGAGAAAATTATAAATTTCTAATCGGAAGTATTATTCCAAGGCCCATTGCCTTTGTTACTAGCTTATCTGAAGAAGGCGTCTTAAATGGAGCTCCTTTTAGTTACTTTAATATTGTGTCGTCCAATCCACCAATGGTTTCTTTATCGATTCAACGCTCCAATGGGAAACAAAAGGATACAGCGAGAAACATTTTAACGAAGAAGGAATTTGTTATTCATATTGTGGATGAGCAAAACGTTGATAAAATCAATCAAACAGCAGCAAATCTATCCCCAAGCCAAAGTGAGATTGAACTGGCGGGGCTAACGCCAATTGATAGTAGCAAAATTTCTGTACCAGGTGTAAAAGAAGCGAAAGTTCGCATGGAATGTGTATTAGAGCATTCACTAGAATTGGGAGGCAATGATGCGCTGCCTGGCTGTGATTTTCTTATTGGAAGAGTAGTTCAATACCACATTGAAAATAATATTTACGAAAGTGGCAGAATTAATCCAAGAGGGCTAAGTGCCGTCAGCAGATTAGCCGGAAATGACTATGCCAGAATAGGGGAAATGTTTACGAAAGAAAGGCCACAATAATTCCTTTGAATGGAGAGGATGGAATGCAAAAAACGGCAGGAATTCATCATATTTCAGCAATGGTTAATGATGCACAAAGAAACATCGATTTTTATGCCGGTGTTCTTGGCTTGCGATTGGTGAAAAAAACAATCAATTTTGACCGACCTAAAGTATACCATCTTTATTTTGGGAATGAAAAAGGGGAGCCAGGAACGGTTATTACTTTCTTTCCATGGGAAAAACAGCTGAAAGGGAGAATTGGTAAAAGTCAGGTTGGTGTGACAAGTTATGTGATTCCGCATGGATCTAGTGAATTTTGGGAGAAGCGTCTGCATAGCTTTGGGGTGAAAGTAGAAGGTTCTACTCGATTTGGCGAAAATTATTTGCAATTTGCTGACCCAGATGGACTTCTGATTGAATTGGCTGAACGAAAGGAAGGACCGATAAATACTTGGCAAATGGGGGATATTAATCCATCTGTTGCCATTAAAGGTTTTGGTGGTGCAACGTTATTTTCTGCACAACCAAATAAAACAGCAGAAGTGTTAGAAAATATATTAGGTCTTACATGTGTTGGCGAAGATGCAGGCTATCTCCGCTTTTCATCTGAAGAGCAGATAGGCAATGTGATTGATATAAAACTAACTCCAACTGTTCGTGGTCTAATGGGGGCAGGGACGGTCCATCATATTGCTTGGCGAGCAAAAGATGAGGAAGAACTTCAGCAATGGAGAGCTTCTCTTTTAGAAAAAGGATATTATCCAACTGAAATTAAAGATCGTAACTATTTTAAAGCATTATATTTTCACGAAGAAGGTGGCATTCTTTTTGAAATAGCTACTGATGGACCTGGATTTGCAGTAGATGAGCCACTAAGCAATCTAGGTGAAAAGCTTATGTTACCTGAGTGGCTAGAAGAAAGAAGAGAAGAATTAACAGCTGCATTGCCTAAAGTGGAGATTAGAGTTTTAGAGGAGGAGAAAGAATGAAACATATTTTCAATAAAGGGAAAGATCCTAAAAAACCAACCTTATTGCTGTTACACGGTACTGGCGGAACAGAATTAGATTTATTGCCCCTTGCAGGGATGATAGATGATGAGGCTTCTGTGTTAAGTGTCCGTGGCAATATTTTAGAAAATGGAATGCCTCGCTTTTTTAAGCGATTAGCTGAAGGTATTTTTGATGAGGAGGACTTAATCTTCCGTACGAAAGAATTAAATGAATTTCTTGATGAAGCAGCGAAAGAATATGAATTTGATCGAGATAATATTATTGCAATTGGCTACTCCAATGGTGCGAACGTTGCAGCAAGCTTATTATTCCACTATCAGGACGCGTTAAAGGCAGCTATTCTTCATCATCCAATGGTTCCAAGAAGAGGAATCGCACTTCCTGATTTAACAGGGAAAGCAGTATTTATTGCAGCTGGAACGAATGATCCAATTTGTTCACCAGAAGAATCAAATGAATTACAGGCATTACTTGCAAATGCAAATGCTAATGTCGAAATGCATTGGGAAAACAGAGGCCATCAATTAACAGCACAAGAAGTAGAAGCAGCTGGTAAATGGTATTCTGCATTAGAAAGTAAGTAATTTCAGATAAAAAGCGGAAAAAACAATCATATATTTCTATTAAAAGGGAATAAGAAGAACAGCTAATATTGGAATGGTATTTCAGTAGAGGTGGTTCTTATAAGTTTCCGAGCATATTAAATAAAGCAGGTGTACTTATGGGATTTTTAAACAAATTATTTGGAAAATCAAAGGAGATGGAAAATATGTCAAATGTTAAAGTAGCAGTAGTTTTTTATAGTATGGGTGGAACAAACTATCAATTAGCACAATGGGCTGCAGATGGTGCAAAAGAAGCAGGTGCAGAAGTAAAATTAGTGAAGGTACAAGAATTAGCTCCACAATCGGTTATCGATAGCCATGAAGCGTGGAAAGCGACAGTTGATGCAACGAAAGATGTACCGGTAGCAACTTCAGCAGATATTGAATGGGCAGATGCGATAATTTTCAGTGTACCTACACGATTTGGTACAATGCCATCTCAAATGAAGCAATTTATTGATTTACAAGGTGGACTATGGGCAATAGGCAAAACAGTTAACAAAGTAGTCAGTGCGATGACTTCTGCACAAAATCCACATGGTGGACAAGAAGCAACATTATTATCACTATATACTTCCATGATGCATTGGGGCGCTATTATTGCTACTCCAGGATACACGGATCCAGTTCTATTCGGAGCAGGTGGAAATCCATATGGAACAAGCGTAACAGTTGGACAAGATGGTAAAATGATTGAAGACGTTCAAGGAGCTGTAAAACACCAAGCTAAACGTACTGTTACCGTTGCGGAATGGGTTAAAAAAGGAAATCAATAATTGCCTAGAAGCATTTAAGAAGAGCCAGGAGTGAGTTACTCCTGGCTTATTTTATTGCAGAAAAAAATCCAGCTATTAATGAATGAATTTAATGAGAAAAGAGAAATAGGTAAGATTTTATTATTGACACTACCTCAAAATAACATTATCATGAAAAAAGTAAAATCCGACTATATTAATAGGGAAAGGGTGTTTTGGGGTGGCGACTTCAGCAAACATTCAATCGACTCAACATGCAAAGAGTCTTAATGAGCAACAAAAAGGTTTAAATGCTCCACAGATGCCTTTAATCATCGGTGGACTTATTGTAGCAGCTATTCTGCTAATCTATTTAATGGTGACACAAAAGAGTATGCAGCCTATATTATTAGTATTAGGTCTATTACTTGGTTATACATTGTTTCATGCTCGTTTTGGTTTCACATCAGCATTTCGCCGACTTGCATCAGTTGGCAATGGGCAAGCATTACGTGCACATATGCTTATGCTAGCGGTGGCAGTAACGTTATTTGCACCAATCTTAGCATACGGCATTTCCTTCTTTGGAACAGGAGCAACTGGCTATGTATCACCAGTCGGTGTTAGTCTTGTTGTTGGTGCCTTTATGTTTGGTATCGGAATGCAGCTAGGTGGTGGATGTGCATCTGGTACATTGTATGCTGTAGGCGGCGGACGTTCTGTCGCGTTCGTGACGTTATTATTCTTTATTATTGGTTCAACAATCGGAGCAGCTCATCTACCATTTTGGACAGAAGAACTACCATCTTTTGCACCAATTTCATTAGCGACATCAACAGGTCTTGGATATGGTGGAGCTTGGCTTGTATCGATTATTCTATTTGGTTTAATTGCATGGATTACATTAGTGGTGGAAAGAAAAAGAAAAGCACCAAAAATGGCTCCACTGCCAACAACAACAGGCTGGAAGCGAATTTTTCGTGGTTCATGGCCATTATTTGCAGCAGCAATCGTGTTAGCTGTACTTAACGCTTTAACCTTAATGACGCGTGGTACACCATGGGGAATTACATCTGCTTTTGCTTTATGGGGTTCAAAAGTAGCGCAATTTTTCGGAATGGATGTAGCAAGCTGGGGGTTCTGGCAAGGAGCTAGTGCTCAAACGCTAGAAGCATCGATATTTGCTGATTCCACAACGGTTCTAAATTTTGGCGTAATTCTTGGTGCCTTTTTAGCGTCAGCTGCAGGCGGTCTTTTCAAATTTTCAAAAGTAACACTTGGTAACGTGCTTGCTTCCATCATTGGTGGATTACTAATGGGCTATGGTTCACGCTTAGCATTTGGCTGTAACGTAGGTGCTTATTTTGGCGGCATCGCATCCTTTAGTGTTCACGGTTATGTATGGGGAATTCTTGCATTGGCAGGAACCTTTGTAGCCTTGTATCTTCGTCCATTATTTGGACTTTCTGTACCAAAGTCGAAGGATTCTTTCTGTTAATTAAAGAGTAGTTTCATACCTGTTTTTTTACAAAATATGAACAAATGAGAAATTCCTGCAAATACTATAGTTGGTATTTGTGGGAATTTTTTTATTTTTGAAAAAATTCACTCGAAACCGTAGATAATGGATTTAATCTTTTTTATACTAGATTTTAAAGATAGTATTTCTAATAGAATGCTAGACCATTCATTGTTATTACATAAGTTTTTAAAAGTCTTCTTGGTTAACAAGATATATGATGGTTTGAGAAATGAAAAGGGGAGGAGGATATTGGATAGATAGTGTGACTGAATCAAGGGGATTTCAGTATTTGTTATTTGCACACTATCAATTGAACGCAGCAAAATGGTTAGGACTACATCATGCTGCTAATGCTAGTTTAACAGAGATTTACAAATACTTAATAGTAGATTAACAGAGAATTTCTACAATAAGGTAGAATAGTTGACAAAAACAGTGATAAATCGAGTAGCTTCATTTGCGGTCAACGGAACTAATTTGGGGGGAACTGTTTAATGAAGAGGAAGAATCAGTTTGCAATTCTTTTAAGCGCTTTTACAACACTTGCACTTTTAGTATCTATTGTTTTGCCTGTTAGTACATATGCTGAGGAAAATAGTGATAGCTTTAAGCTAACTATTATGCATATGAATGATACTCATGCACATACTGAGCTATTACCAAATATGATTACAGCGATAAAGGACGTTCGCATAGAAGATCCTGAAGCATTATTATTTAATGCAGGGGATGTTTTTTCCGGTACACTATATTTCAATGAATATCATGGACAAGCAGATTTAGCGCTATTAAATATGATGGATTTGGATGCAATGGTCTTTGGTAATCATGAGTTTGACCTAGGATCTAGTGAGAATGGTCATAAATCCTTATCAGAGTTTGTGTCAGCTGCAAAATTCCCATTGCTTGGCACAAATGTAGATTTTTCTGGTGACGCTTTTATGAATACGCTTTTCAAAAATGAGTTCACCGATTCACCAGAAGATGGAAAAATTTTTGATGGTATTGTAAAAGAAGTAAATGGAGAGAAAATTGGGGTTTTTGGTTTAACAACAGAAGATACAGCGAATATTTCAAGCCCGGTAAATGTTAAATTTTTAAATTATGTAGAAGAGGCAGAAAGAGCTGTACAAGCATTTCAAGAAATGGGAATTAACAAAATTGTTGCGTTAACGCATCTTGGCTATGATAGCAATCCTGATTTTGGCAATGACTTACTGTTAGCTAGCTATGTAGATGGGATAGATGTAGTAGTTGGAGGGCATTCTCATACACAGTTGACCGAGCCAGTTGTTGTAAAACAAGATGAGAACGGTTCAGAAAAAGACCCAACTGTTGTTGTTCAAGCATATCAATATTCGCAATTATTAGGCAAACTACAGGTGGAATTTGATGAAAATGGCGTAGTTATTGGGCAAGCTGGGCAGCTAATTGATGTTGCTAGTAAAGAAGCTGATTCAGAAGCTGCTGCTGTTTTAGCTCCATATAAAGAAACAATTGACCAGCTTTCTACACAGGAATCTGGAGCAATCGCTAAGAAAACGCTAGTAAATCCACGTCTTACAGACAGTGATGTAAGTGTCCGTGCAAATGAAACTGAATTAGGAAATTTAGTAACAGATGCAATGCTTGCAAAAGCAAAAGAAAGATATCCAGAAACAGTCATTGCATTCCAAAATGGTGGCGGAATCCGGGCGGCAATCGAGGAAGGTCCAATTACAATTGGAGAAATCATTGCAGTGCTTCCATTTGGAAATGACCCAGTAGTTGTGGAACTATCTGGTGAGGAAATTAAGCAAATTCTTGAGCATAGTGTAAGTCAAGCTCCAGCAGAAAGCGGTGGTTTCCTGCATGTTGCAGGCATGAAATTTACGTATGACAGTACAAAAGAGTCTGGCTCTCGTGTTGTATCCATGTATGTAAATGTAAATGGGGAATATCAAGAGATCCAAGCAGATCAAAAATATCTTGTAACAACAAATAACTTTACTGCTAAAGGCGGAGATGGATTTGACGTATTCGCTAAAGCATATCAAGAAGGTAGAGTCCAAGATATTGGTGAAATTGATTGGGAACAACTGCGCAAATATATGGTAGAGGATTTAGGTAAAGTGGTAGATCCTGTCCTTGAAGGAAGAATTACTGATTTACTTGGGGCAGATTCAGAAGCACCAGGGGATGAAGAGGGAGAAGGTACACCAGAGGAACCCGAAGCAGAAAATCCTGAAACAGAGGAACCAGAAGTGAATGATCCAGAAACTGGTGGCAATGAAGACGATAATAACGATACAGATACTTCAACTGATGAAACAGGTTCAGAATCGGATAATGATAATGCGAATAATGGAGATGAATCTGGTATTGGAAATGATACTGATTTAGTGCAGGATGTTAATGATAATCAAGGCTCTAAAGAAACAGTTTCCAATATTTCTGGTGGAAATGCTCTTCCGAATACAGCTACAAGTATGTACACAATGCTTGTAGTTGGTGGTATTTTGCTAGTAGCAGGTATTGCATTCCTTGTATTTAGAAAGGTGAAGTATTCTAAGGCTTAATTTTAAAAACATTTTCAAGTAAAATAGTCCTTTTGTTAAGTGCTAGTTATTTTAACAAAAGGACAATTTTTTATTTTTTGAATGAAAAAAATTAAGTAGAAGTAGAGTGGATGGTCAGAGCCCGCCATGACTTCGAAAAGGAGAAAAAGGAAACGAACGATACCTTTTAGGAGAGGAGAATTTATAATGGGAAAAATTACTTCCCAAAATTTAAAAATTTTTTCACCAAAGTATAGACAAAAAAAATAGATGTGTTAAAATTATCTTTAATTAGAGATAATTTATTTCAAAGTATTTTATCGACAGCAATCTCTAATCAGTTTGCCTTGAATCTTTCTAAAAGATTAAGGAGACTAATTTTTTTAATAAATATCTTGAATTCAAAGTAAAAAAACAAAAGGGAAATGGGAGGAATTTAAAATGGCAAAATGGACAGTAGATCAATCACATTCTAGCGTAGGTTTTGAAGTGAAACATATGATGGTTTCAAAAGTAAAGGGGCAATTTGGTTCTTACACAGCAGATGTAGAAGCTGCAGATTTAACAGACCTAACAACAGCTAGTATTGCATTCAAATTTGACGTAGCAAGTATTAATACACATAGCGAAGATCGCGATAACCACTTAAAATCAGGTGATTTCTTTGATACAGAAAAATACCCAACAATTGATTTTAAATCAACATCTATTACAAAAGATGGCGATGACTACAAAGTAACAGGTGATTTAACAATTAAGGACGTTACTAAGCCAGTAACATTTGACGTAGAATACGGTGGAAAAGGCACAAACCCATGGGGCGTAGAAGTTTACGGTTTCGAGGGAGAAGCAAAAATCAACCGCGAAGAATTTGGCCTTACTTGGAACGCAGTACTTGAATCAGGTGGCGTACTAGTAGGAAAAGACATCAAAATTAAAGTGGAATTAGAAGTAAACCCAGCTTAAGTAATTAGAGGGACGGTTCTTATGTATCTGAAAAGATGCGTGAGAACCGTTTGTCTTTATTTAAAAGGTTCTTTCATATAGATTGTTGCTATTTTTGTTTTTTTGACTTGATTATAATAAAAGATGGACTTCGCGATTCGTTTATTAAATCTGGCATTTTCTCTATACCTGCCAAAGTTGATTGTGGTTCGATTATTTTATCCAGTGAAAGCCCATGTTCAATCAAGGTATTTACTAATGTGGCAATAGTTCGATGATAAATAACCACCCTATCGTCAACAAACCAGTTGTGTACTCTGATTCCTTCTTCTTGATAATTATCTAATGCCCAATGTGATTTATTACCATCCTTAGTTTTTATCCAATGGTTGTTTCCCTTGCGAGCTGTTGCTATTGGATGTTCGGTTGAAAAAATAAATTCCCCATTGCTTTTTAATAGTTCATTAATTTTTTGAATCATTGCCGAGTAATCTTCAATGTAATGTATAGAGAGGGAACTGATAATCAAATCGAACTTTTGATTGGTTAGTACCATATCCTCCATAGGAAGACAAATAAATTCTAAGTTATCATCCTGATGTAACTTTTTAGCACGTTCAATCATATTTTGGGATATGTCTACACCTATTACGTTTTTTGCACCATTTTCTATACAATACTTTGAAAAATGACCATCACCGCAGCCTAAGTCTAATACCGATTTTCCTTTTAAACACGGGATTAATGATTTGATTGCTGGTTGTTCTATGAATTCATTTGCATTTATACCACTTTCACGCAAGGCTGTGTAGTTTTTGAAGAAATTTGGATTGTCGTAAATATTTTGTTTCACTTACCTCACTCCCTTGATAAGGATTTCATAAATTAAACGGACTTCTGCTTCCAAGTAAGTATACTAACCATACTTTTCCATAATTCAACATAATAATTTTGTAATCCTTTTTATATAGGAACGGTTTTTAGCAAGATAGCCCAAACTCAAGACTTTCACAATCCTGCCTGTTTGCTGAATAATCTACTGTAAAAATTATACCATATAAAGAAAATTTATCCTTGTATTCATTATATGCAATAATCTTTACGAAAAGAGCTGTAAAAAGAGAAAAGGTTTACATTTTCGCTTGAAATGAAAGAAAATTCTTCCTATAATAAAGACTCGAATGTGTTTATTCATTTTAGCAGATTAATAGGAAAAATTTTTTCTAATGAATGTAATCGCTACCATTTAAAGCGTTAGTAAAAATTAGAAATGTTTTACGAACATTTCAGAAAAGGTGTTGAATAGATGAATAACCATTAAATTATCTAAAGTTATATAATCCATTCCTTATTATTTTCCTCTCTTATATAAGTTGCATTTAATATTCCCATCAAGATATTACACAAAATAATCTGTCTCATTTTCAATAAAGCAGCACCAATTTCCTACTATATTAATGAAAGGTAATATTTTCGTCTGTAGGATAGAAAATTTCTTCTATAAAAAAGGGGGGAATTCATGAAGAATGCCAGGCAATGAATGAGGCTGCGAAGAAGAATAAACGAATTTTATCGGTTGTTGCCTAAAATCGATTTACCAATCCAATCATGAAATTGAAGCAGCTGTTGGATTCAAAATTAACGCAGCAATCAATCTCAAAAATGAAGCGTTAAGACTTCTAACCGCAGGAACTGCGGGGGTAGCCTACTAAGATAAGCGAAGGATACTTTGGTGTTCGTAGGAATCTCCCCCTTCAATCAGATCGTAAGGTGATAAGGGGTGAGTAGTTCAACAGTCGGCAAATACAGGAAAAGCAGTTAAATTACCATTTACAAAAGAAGAGCCATATTTTACAAGAGAAGGAATTCTTCAACACGCAAAGAAAGGTAGCGGAGATTTCTCCTCCAAATAACAATCTTTTTGAAAAGGGTGGTTAAAATGTTGACGAAAACTTTATATAAAGATGTACAAAGGCGTACTCTTGCATTATTAAATCAGGCAGGAATCATACTAAGTGAATCAGAACAAGCAGCTATTGAGGTGGCGGACTTTGGGTTAGGTCAATTAGATAGACAAGGATTGCAGCTGATCACTTATATTAATAATAATCATTATTGTGCGAAGGAATTAGTATTATTCCCAAATCAAACGTGTCCAGAACATAAGCATCCACCAATCAATGATTGTGCAGGAAAAACGGAGACCTTCCGCTGCAGATTCGGAAAAGTCTACTTATATGTGGAAGGGGAAGCGACAGCAAATATAAAGGCAATGATTCCAGAAGCTAGCAAAGTATACTACACCGTCTTTCATGAAATAGAATTGAATCCTGGTGATCAATACACAATTCCTCCTAATACCCTTCATTGGTTTCAGGCAAGTGAAGAGGGAGCTATTGTCTCTGAGTTTTCAACAACGAGTAGAGACGAACACGATATTTTTACCGATCCGAATATAAAGCGTATTCCTGAGATAAAGTAAATGGAGGGATGATTCTATTGCTTCCTTTTAGAGTAGTAGAACCATTCCTAAATTTGGGAGTGTTTTAGAATAAGAAACTATTATGATCGTATTTTTTCTTTCTATGTTTAATTAATTGACGAAAATCGCGCACCTACATAAAAATAGACATTTTTGCCATTAACGAAAAAGGAGCCACTCTTACCATGAATAAGAAAATGCTTTTTAATGATGGATGGGAATTTGCAAAAAGTAGTTTGGAAGTGACAGATAGCATCGGTTTAGAATTTACGCCAATTGATTTACCACATGATTGGCTTATTTATAATACGCTCAATCTCTATGAATCTAGCATTGGCTGGTATCGTAAAAGATTTACCTATTCGAAGCAAAAAGGCGAGCAGGTGCTGCTATGCTTTGATGGCGTATATATGGATTCCTCTGTGTATGTAAATAATCAGTTTGTTGGGGAATGGAAAAATGGTTATTCTTCGTTTGAACATGAGATAACAGAAGCGATGAATGAGGGAGAAAATGACATACTTGTGAAAGTAGTCTACGAAAGCCCCAATAGCCGATGGTATTCAGGTGCTGGAATTTACCGGAATGTTTGGCTGAAAACAAGAAAGACGAATCATTTTGTTACGGATGGAATTTACATTACCATGAATAATCAAGACAATCGTTGGCAGGTGGAAGTCGAGACAGAATTAGTGATCGATCAAGATGTGCAGCTTAGCCATTCTATTTTTTTCAAAAATGAAAGAGTAGCAGCTATCTCTGAAACGATTGAAGCTGGAACGGAAAATAGTGTATCTAATCTACAAAAGCTTATTGTCGATCATCCATTGCTGTGGAGCCCAGACGAGCCCCATCTTTACCAGCTTAAAACAGAATTGCAAATTACCAATCCAAAGTTAATGACAGTAGAAGCTGTTACTCAAAACATTGGCTTTCGAGCTATTGTTCTGGATCCAAAGCAAGGTTTCCGTTTAAATGGAAAAAGGATGAAGCTTAATGGAGTTTGCGAGCATCATGATTTAGGTGCATTAGGAGCTGCATTTAATAAACAAGCTTTAAAAAGAAGGTTTGAAATATTGAAAGAAATGGGTGTGAATGCAATAAGGACAGCGCATAATATGCCAGCAAAAGAATTCATGGATTTAGCTGATGAAATGGGTTTTCTTGTTATATCGGAAGCGTTTGATATGTGGGAAAGACCAAAGACGAAATATGATTATGCGCGATTTTTTAAAGAGTGGGCACCAATTGATGTAAAAAGCTGGGTCATGCGTGATCGAAACCATCCAAGTCTTTTGATGTGGAGTATTGGAAACGAGATTTATGATACACATGCAGATGAGAGAGGGCAGGCAATTACAAGAATGCTAATGGAGGAAGTACATAAATATGATCCAAAGCAAAATGCCTGGGTGACGATCGGCTCCAACTATATGCCATGGGAAAATGCTCAAAAATGTGCGGATATTGTGAAGGTAGCAGGCTATAATTATGGCGAAAAATATTATCATAAGCATCATGAAGAACATCCAGATTGGATTATATACGGAAGTGAAACGGCATCGGTTGTCCAAAGTAGGGGCATTTATCACTTCCCATATGAAAAATCAATTCTTGCAGATGATGATGAACAGTGTTCTGCACTTGGAAATAGCTCCACTAGCTGGGGTGCTAGGTCAACAGAAGCTTGTATTATAGCAGATAGGGATGCAGCTTTTTCTCTCGGAACTTTTATTTGGACAGGCTTTGACTATATCGGGGAGCCAACGCCTTATCATACGAAAAATGCTTATTTTGGCCAAATTGATACAGCTACTTTTAAGAAGGACTCCTATTATATTTACCAAGCAGCATGGACTGATTACCGTAAAAAACCGATGGTGCATCTTTTTCCTTATTGGGATTTTAGCGAAGGGCAAATGATAGATGTTCGTGTATGCTCAAATGCGCCGAAAGTGGAATTACAACTTAATGGGACTAAGATTGGTACTTATGCAATCGACCAGAAGCAGGGAACAGAGCTGGTAGGCTGGTGGAAGATTCCTTATGAAAAAGGGGAGTTAACAGCTATTGCCTATGATGAAGTAGGTAATATAATCGCATCTGACACGAAAGGCTCCTTCGGTGATGCAAAGAAAATTAATTTGAAAGCAGATAAGCAATTACTGACTGCAAATGGAACCGATATTGTTTTTGTGGAAATTGCAACAGAGGATCAGTATGGAAATTCAGTCGAAAATGCAACAAATCGTGTATGTGTAAATGTAACAGGTGCAGGGCGTTTGGTTGGTCTAGATAATGGGGACAGTACGGATTATGACCAATATAAAGGGATAAGTAGAAGGTTGTTTAGTGGCAAGCTAATGGCAATGATTGCTGCAACTACTGAACCAGGAAAAATTCAAATAGAGGTGACCTCAAAAGGATTAGATAGTGAAATCTTAGAGTTTGAATCTCTTCCAGCAAAGGCAGAGGAACTAGTTGGAATTTCTGCAACCATGAAAAATACAGATACACCAATAGTAATGGGAAGAGAAGAAGAAATGCCTCTTCGTAAAATTGAAATAATCAGTGATTCAGGGCAACTATTTGATCCAACTAGAACAGAGATGTTCGTACATGCCAAGCTATTACCAGCAAATGCCTCTTATCAAGAAGTAGAGTGGAGCGTTGTAAACGATGCTGGCATTGAATCGAATATTTCGAAGGTGGAAGTGGATGGAGAGAAAGTAAAACTCTTTGCTTTAGGAGATGGAGCATTTCGTCTTCGTTGTACGAGTAAGAATGGTACAGATAAAACGAAGTTAATTTCGGAACTAGAGTTTAAGGCAACAGGTTTAGGAAAAGCCTATAAGGATCCATATGGATTTATTTCTGCAGGTTTATATGACTTTAGAAAAGGCGAAGTGACCAATGGAAATGAACGAGGAGTCGCAACTAGTAGGGACGGCGAAACGCAAGTTGGCTTTCGTGAAATAGACTTTGGAAATTATGGGTCGGACAAAATTACGATTCCAATTTTTTCCCTATCAGATGACGAGTATCCAATCCAAATTTGGGAAGGGATGCCCGAAGAAGAGGACAGCATGTTATTAGCGGATGTAATTTATCAAAAGCCATCTAAATGGAACGTTTATCAGGAAGAGACATACCAATTGTCGAAAAGACTTCGTGGAATCAAGTCACTTTGCTTTGTTTTACAGCAGAAGGTCCATATTAGAGGTTTTTATTTCGAAAAGAAAAACCAAGCGTTTGAACGTAACTACGCATTTGAATGTAATCATATTTATGGGGATACCTTTGAAGTGAAAGAAAAAGGTGTAGAAGGAATTGGCAATAATGTTTCATTAACTTTTGAGCAATTTGATTTTACAGAAGCAGGTACAACAAAGCTAATTATTTCAGGGAGATCGCCAATCGAAAAAAATACGATTCATATACGTTTTGCAAATGAAGAAGGGGAAAGCAATCAAATGGTTGAATTTCCTTACTCCGATGGCTATGAAGAACGAGAATTTGAATTGGAGAAAATAACTGGTTTGCAAAAGGTAACATTTGTCTTTTTACCAGGCAGTAATTTTGATTTTGAATGGTTTCAGTTTAAGTGTTAGAAGGTTAAAACGAGGCTTACCGTTAAGTGCGGTGGGCTTTTTATTGTGGGTTAGGGAAAAGTGGTGTTCACCAAGGGGATGAAAACCGAAAAATCATGAGCGCAAGCGAAAAGTGGTGTTCA
>NZ_DALZDK010000020.1:0-32295 GCF_031978665.1 Niallia sp.
CGTTATAATACGCACTTTCTAGAAATACTTTTCTATCTTCTAATACTTTTAAAAGCTTATTCATTTGGGTAGGATGTAATTCCCCAATCTCATCAATAAACAGAACTCCGCCATGTGCATTTGTAACTGCGCCTTGCTTTGGTTGAGGGATACCAGCTTGTCCCATTGCCCCAGCTCCTTGATATATCGGATCATGTACAGATCCGATTAACGGGTCCGCAATACCTCTCTCATCAAATCTAGCTGTCGTCGCATCTAATTCCACAAACACTGAGTTTGGCTTAAAAGGTGACTTTTGATTCTTCTTTGCTTCCTCTAATACAAGTCTTGCTGCCGCTGTTTTACCAACCCCTGGAGGTCCATAAATAATTACATGCTGTGGATTTGGACCACAAAGCGCTGCTCTTAATGATTTAATCCCATCCTCTTGCCCCACAATATCTGCAAAGCTTGTTGGACGAACTTTTTCAGAAAGTGGTTCTGTTAATGAAATGGCACGCATTTTTCTTAGTTGATCCATTTCTTTTTTAGATTCACGATCAATCGAAACCTTTTGCGTTCTCTGGCTCTTTAATAAGTTCCAGAAATAAAGTCCGATAATAATCCCAAAGAATAATTGTACAAATAAAGCAATCTCCGCCCAACTCATAAATAGTACCTCCTGTAATCATGTTGTTTTTAGAACCTCAAATATGTGTTAAACCCCCATCAAAAAAAGCTAGGGTCAAAACGTTTTGCATACTTTTTAGGTTCCTGCCATTAGTTCACATGTATACTCCTTTTATCTCTTACATAAGAGATAAGAAAAGATATCTTCTAGGCATCTTCACCAAATATATGGTTAATATCCTAATAACTAATACATAGAGTGTTGATTTGCTCGTTTGCAAATAAGCAAGTAGACACCAATTAAAGACCGCATCATTATAGTTCTCCGTCTTTAAAAAATAGTATCTCCTTCCTTTTGTTGGAATAAACAAGTTTTCATGGAAAAAATAAGAGGAGGGCATAGAAATAGATAGGGATTATGAAGGGATTTCATTTTCACTGTTGTTTAGGATTTTCATAAATGACAAAAAAAGAGAATCATTGGCGAATAACACCAAATGATTCTCTCTTATAACTGTTGTTATGCAGAAGTCTTTGTTTCTTTCTCAACAACTGTTCCATCTTCTAGAACAAGTTTCGGTGACGCGTTATCTGCCACTGTTTCTTTTGTAATAATACATTTTACAATATCATCTCTTGAAGGTAAGTCAAACATAACATCTAACATAATCCCTTCAATAATAGAACGTAATCCACGAGCACCTGTTTTTCTTTCAATTGCTTTTTTCGCAATTTCATTCAGTGCATCTGGCTCGAATTCTAATTCGACATTATCTAATTCCATCATTTTCTTATATTGTTTTACTAATGCATTTTTAGGCTTTGTTAAAATCTCCATCAATGCATCTTCGTCTAACTGACCAAGACTAGCAATAACAGGAAGACGACCAATAAATTCTGGAATTAATCCGAAGCGCAATAAATCTTCTGGTAATACTTTAGATAATAAATCTTTATCCTCGATTTCGGCTTGTTTTCCATCTGAACCAAATCCAATTACTTTTTGGCCTAAACGTCTTTTAATAATCGGTTCAATACCATCAAATGCACCACCACAAATAAATAAAATATTCGTTGTGTCGATTTGAATGAATTCTTGATGAGGATGCTTTCTACCACCTTGAGGCGGAACACTTGCCACAGTACCCTCTAGAATTTTTAATAGTGCTTGTTGAACCCCTTCACCAGAAACATCTCTAGTAATAGAAGGATTTTCTGATTTACGGGCTACTTTATCAATTTCGTCTATATAAATAATACCTTTTTCTGCTTTCTCTACATCATAATCTGCAGATTGGATTAATTTTAAGAGGATATTTTCTACATCTTCCCCTACATATCCAGCTTCTGTTAGACTAGTTGCATCCGCTATAGCAAACGGTACGTTCAATATTCTTGCCAATGTTTGTGCAAGAAGTGTTTTCCCACTACCAGTTGGTCCTATTAACGCAATATTACTTTTTGATAATTCCACATCATCAATTTTACTGTTTGAATTAATGCGCTTGTAATGATTATAGACTGCAACAGAAAGAGCTTTTTTGGCCTGATCCTGACCAATTACATATTCATTAAGGATATCGCGAATTTCTGTTGGCTTCGGTACATCTTTAAATTCTACTTCTTCTTCTGTACCTAATTCTTCTTCTACGATTTCTGTACATAGTTCTATACATTCATCACAAATGTATACACCTGGACCAGCAACTAATTTACGAACTTGATCCTGTGTCTTTCCGCAGAATGAACACTTTAACTGTCCTTTTTCGTCATTAAACTTAAACATACCTTCACCCCTTAAAACTTCTTTTTGTATATGTTTACCGTTACGGATTATGATTTGTTTAGAAACAAATTTTACTTTTTTCAACAGTTATGTATTGAATTGTATCACATGATGGTAATGTACAGGAAATAATACAACTCGGGTAGTCAGTCCTCTATCATCCAATAACGGTAAAACGTATGTACTTTCTTAAGCATAACCAGATTTTGCTTCTTTAAATCTGGAAATATTATCTCTTTATTTGACTGTATATTCCTGTACGGTTAGAGTAACTTATATTATAGTTACCCATATTATATGATATTTAACACTAATATAAAACTAAGGCACGAAATAGTCGCGCCTTAGTTTTTTTACTTACTTCTATTATGCAACAGTTTTGCTGTTTTCTACAAGGAAATCGATTGCTTTTCTCATTTTTATGTCCATTTGTAAGTTTTCTACGCCACCAAGTGCTTGTTTAATAGCATCTACTGGCATATTGTACATTTGAGACATATTTTCAAGTTCAGCATTTACTTCTTCTTCTGTTACTTCGATGTTTTCTGCAGCAACGATTGCTTCAAGAGTCAAGTTAGAACGAACACGTTTTGCAGCATCTTCTTTCATTTGATCTTTTAATGCAGCCTCATCTTGTCCTGAGAATTGGAAGTATAACTCAAGGTTCATACCTTGCATTTGTAAGCGTTGCTCGAATTCGTTCATCATGCGATCAATTTCTGTATCGATCATTGCAGACGGGATATCAATTGTTGCATTTTCAGAAGCTTTTTCTACAACTGTATCACGAACCGTATGTTCTGCTTGATGTTTTTTATCGTTTTCTAAACGAGTTTTAATTTTTTCTTTTAAATCAGCTAATGTTTCAGCTTCTTCGTCTACATCTTTCGCAAACTCATCATCTAATTCAGGAAGTTCTTTTCCTTTGATTTCATGAACTGTTACTTTAAATGTAGCAGGCTTTCCAGCTAAATCTTCAGCATGGTATTCTTCAGGGAATGTAACTTCTACTTCTGTTGATGCACCAGTAGCAACCCCTACTAATTTCTCTTCAAATCCAGGAATAAATTGACCAGAACCAAGTTCTAATGAGAAGTTTTCAGCAGTTCCGCCTTCAAAAGCAACTCCATCTTGGAATCCTTCGAAGTCGATTACAACTGTATCGCCTAATTCAGCAGTACCTTCTTCTTTTACTACTAACTCAGCTTGTTTTTCTTGCAATGCTTTAATTTCAGCTTCTACTTCTTCATCTGTTACAGTTGTTTCAACAGCAGGTACTTCTAAACCTTTGTAATCACCTAATGTTACTTCAGGCTTCACTGTTACAGTTGCTTTGAAAATTAATGCTTTTCCTTTTTCGATTTGTTCTACATCGATTTCAGGACGATCAACTGGCTCAATTCCAGTTTCTTCAATTGCATTTGCATAAGCTTCTGGTAAAAGAATATCAATTGCATCTTGGTATAAAGATTCAACACCGAAACGTTGTTCAAACATTCCACGCGGAATTCTACCTTTACGGAATCCTGGAATATTTACTTGCTTTACTACTTTTTTAAATGCTAGATCTAAACCTTCGTTTAATTTTTCTGCATCTAATTCAATTGTAAGAACGCCGCGGTTCCCTTCTAAAACTTCCCATTTAGCTGTCATACTATAATTTCCCTCCAACAATCTATTCTACTTTTTCATTACTTCTACTTAATGTATAGATAAACCTCTTTACTATTGTTCGATAGCTTTTTTAAGTGAAACAAAAAACTACCAAATAATTGCAGAAATTTATCTAGTAAGAAATATACATCTTCGCATTTTCTAAATGCAACCATTACATTATATCATAGGTTCTAGTTGTTTCAACATCCTAGCCTAAATATTAGGATAAGAAATTTGTTCTAGTTGATAAATGAACGCTTTTGCTTGTTCAAAATCATGCTCATTTACTTCATATAATGCAAGAATTTCTTGTGTATCTTCTTGTCCGAAATACCCATTTACTACAGCATGATAGGCTGCTGCCCATGATTTCTCACTATAATCTTCAAGTTTCAATGGATAAATCAAAAAAAATTGTCGATCCATTAGCATTTTAATATTTTCAAATAAAACCGGGTCATTGCTCTCTACATAATCAATAAGTAGAGTAATTATTTTTTTGTATTGTTCCTGCTCTTTAATATCCTTTAGAGCAGTTGGGTTTACGGCAATGGTGCGATTAAATTTATGAATTTCTACTTCTTGCTCATATTCTTGCTCTCGTAAAATATTAATTAACATCGTTTTTAAAAATGGATTTTTTTCCTCTTCTCGAAGAAACTGTTTTACTTCTTCTATAAAAGCACGGATATTTCGACTAGACATGTTTGCGATGAGGAGCATTTGTTCCTGTGGATCATCTATCTCCATTAAATTCCCTTCAATATCCTCGGGTTCTTCTCTTAAATCATCCTTTTCCTTAAGCGGGGAAGAGTCTGACATTCGCCTACTAAATGTGAGCATTTTAGAAAAGTGCTCGATTTTATTTGCTGGAATTTGATGATCTTCTAGCAATACTTCAATCGTTGTGACAATTTCTTCATATTCATGTAGCTGCACGAGAATCATGATATATAAATCTAACACATAAATATAGTCCCCTTGGCCCTCCTTGAGCATTTCTTTCGCTAAATATTTTGCCTGATCCAATAAACCTAGTTCGAAATAAGAAAGTATTAACCCAATGTTAATGTCACTATGAAAAGGATTTCTATCTTTTGCTTCTTCTAAATAAGAAATAGCCTCCTTAAATCGCTTTTCTTGGATTGCATCTAATCCTTTTTGTAGTAAACGTTTATCTAAATCGGGAAAAAAAATAATATTATCCTTTTTTTCCTGCTCCCGTTTCTTCATCTTTTTACCGCCTATACATTCTTTTTGTTGCTAGTGTAGCTTTTTTTCTATTTGGATGCAACCTGGATTTTTTATTATTGGTTCTTGATACTGCAGTATGATTTAAAATTTGGTTCTGTGTTGAAAGTAATATTTATAATTAAAATAGTCGTAAAAGACAAAAAATCCATTTAGAATTCTAGATTAACTTGGTAAAAGATTGTTTGATTTGGGACGGAAGTCAATCCTCCCATTAAAAGTCAATAAAAAAGACCATAAACAAAAACCTCGAATTTCAAGGAGTTTATCTATAGTCTAATGCTTTTAGAAAGCTAACAGCTATTATTTTGTAACTACCTTTTCATAGTCTGCTATTTTATCACTGTATTGAAGGGTAATCTCGATTTCATCCCAGCCATTAGTCAGCATCTTTTTCCAATAAGGATGAATCGTAAAGGTTGCAACAAACCCTTGATCATCTTCTACCTTCTCTTCTTCTAAATTAATATGAAGAAAATACGGCTGGTTTTGTGCTGCCTTTAAAAGATACTCCACTTCGTCTGTCTGTAATTGAATAGGAAGCATTCCATTTTTCAAACAGTTTTGATAAAAAATATCTGCAAAGGATGGAGCAATTACAACAGAAAATCCAAAATCCTGAAGAGCCCAGGGCGCATGCTCTCTCGATGACCCACACCCAAAGTTTTTATTAGCTATTAATATAGATGCTCCTTGATTTTCAGGAAAGTTCAGTTCAAATTCAGGATTCGGTTCGCCATTTTTCAAAAAGCGCCAGTCAAAAAAAGCAAATCTGCCAAATCCTGTCTTTTCAATTCTCTTTAAAAATTGCTTAGGAATAATTTGATCTGTATCTACATTTACTCGATCCATTGCTACTGCTTTTTCATAAAGCTTCTTAAACCCACTCACAACCGTTCCCCCTTTACGTTGTCGCTTGTAATTCTGCATTCATTTTTCGTATATCAACAAATCGTCCATTTAGCGCTGCTGCTGCTGCCATCGCAGGGCTAACAAGGTGAGTTCTGGCACCTGCTCCTTGCCGTCCTTCAAAATTACGATTTGAAGTTGAAGCACAATGCTCCCCACTCGGAACCACATCATTATTCATACTCAAACACATACTGCAGCCAGCGTCTCTCCATTCAAAGCCGGCGTCTACAAATAGTTTATCTAATCCTTCTGCCTCTGCCTGTTTTTTGACTTTTTGAGAACCTGGAACAACTAGTGCTCTAACTCCTGGATAAACCTTCTGTCCTTCAATTACATTCGCTGCTTGTCTTAAATCTTCTATTCTAGAATTTGTGCAAGACCCTATAAACACATGCTGTATCGCGATATCTGTAATCGCCATTCCTTCTTTTAGCCCCATATACTGAAGAGCACTATGTAGAGCACGACGATCTGTTTCTTCTTGATAAATTTCTGCTGTCGGAATCTTTTCATCTACCTTAGCCGTCATAGATGGATTCGTCCCCCAGCTCACCATTGGTGCAATATCATTTCCATCAATAGTAATGACTTTATCGTAATTTGCATCTTCATCTGAAACTAAATTATGCCATTCTTGCACTGCTACATCCCAGTTTTCCGGTGCATATTTTCTTCCTTTTAAGTAGGAGAACGTTGTTTCATCTGGACAAATTAACCCTGCTCTCGCTCCACCTTCAATTGACATATTACAAATGGTTAATCTTTCTTCCATCGAAAGATTGCGAATAACATCCCCTGTATATTCAATAACATGGCCAGTTCCAAAGTTAACTCCGTATTTAGAAAGGATATATAAAATAACATCTTTTGCATTTACACCATACGCTAGCTTTCCATTGACCTCAATCTTTAATGTTTTTGGTCTTGTTTGCCATAAAGTCTGTGTAGCAAGTACATGCTCCACCTCACTAGTACCTATTCCAAATGCAAGAGCTCCAAAAGCTCCATGTGTGGATGTATGACTATCCCCACAAACGATTGTTTTTCCAGGCTGTGTTAATCCTAGTTCTGGCCCGATTACATGGACAATCCCTTGTTCTGGACTTTCTAGCCCTGCTAATGGAATATTAAATTCCACGCAATTTTTTTCCAAGGTTGTCATCTGTTTCAACGCAATTTCATCATCAATTTTAAAGCGATTAATTGTGGGTACATTATGATCCATTGTGGCAAATGTGCGATCTGGTCTTCTCACTTTTCGATTTTTCATTCTTAATCCGGAAAATGCTTGCGGAGAGGTAACTTCATGAACTAGATGCAAGTCAATATATAATAAATCTGGTTTCCCCTCTTCTCTGTGTACTACATGCTTTTCCCAAATTTTATCGATAATGGATTTCCCCATTACTTTGCCCTCCAATCCATATTTTTTAGCTTTGTCTTTGTAGATTATGGGCTTGTCAAAATATTCTTTTGACAAGCCCATAATTGTTAATTTCTCTCTATTGTTAGTCCCTTTATCCCATCACTGCCGCTCTGACATGCTATTGTTCTTATTTTAAAACATGTGTCGCTGATACTAATTGGCGGATTTCTTTGTCAACAGCATCCACCATTTCAGTTGTCGAAACGATTTTACTATTTGGTGAAAGAATGTCTCTTGTTCTTAATCCTTTATTCAGTACATTATTTACTGCATCTTCTATAATCGTTGCTTCTTTTTCTAATTGGAAAGACAGTCGGAGCATCATGCTTACCGATAATATCGTTGCTAATGGATTGGCAATATTTTCTCCAGAAATATCTGGTGCTGATCCATGAATAGGTTCATATAAATATGGCCCATCTGCTGATAAACTGCTTGAAGCAAGCATTCCTAACGATCCTGTTAAGACAGATGCTTCATCACTTAATATATCGCCAAACATATTTTCTGTAACGATGACATCAAATTGCTTTGGATTTCTAACAAGCTGCATCGCAGCATTATCAACAAGCATATGCTCAAGAGTAACATCTGGATATTTTTCTGCTACTTGAATCGCAATCTCTCTCCATAACCTACTAGTCTCTAACACATTTGCTTTATCAACAGAAGTAACCTTTTTCGATCTCGTTCTTGCGATTTCAAATGCTTTTTCGACTACACGCTCTATTTCTTCATTCTTATATAGCAGCGTATCAACAGCACCTGGTTTTCCATCTATTGTCGTGCGTTCACTTGGATTTCCAAAATATATACCTCCAGTTAATTCACGGACAACTATTAAATCTACCCCTTCAATAATATCTTCTTTCAGTGGAGAAGAGGCTGCTAAGCTTTTATAACAGGTAGTTGGCCTAAGGTTTGCAAACAGGTTTAATGCTTTTCTTATTTTTAATAATCCTTGCTCTGGACGCTTTTCAACGGGAAGGGAATCCCATTTCGGCCCCCCAACTGCACCTAATAAAATGGCATCACTATTTTTACAAATCGCAATCGTCTCATCTGGTAATGGGGTACCTGCTTTATCTGTCGCACATCCTCCGATGTCAGCAAACGTTAATTCGAACCGATGGTTATATAAATTCTCTATTGTTTGCAATATTTTGATTGCCCCTGTTACTATTTCAGGTCCAATTCCATCACCTGGCAATACGGCGATTCTTTTGTTCATTTCCACTCGCTCCCCTATATCAAGGCTTTTGCTTTAAAACAGCCTACACTTTTTCAAGAAATTGCTCTTTTGCTAGAATCACCCGATTAATAGCATTTATATAAGCTTTTGCAGATGCTATTAATACATCTTGATCCAAGCCTCTTCCCGTACTTTCTTTTTGGTCAAATCGCACTCTGACAAACACTTGAGCGAGTGCGTCTCTTCCAGCACCTAATGATTGAATTCGATAATCATCTAACGTCACTTGGCCAGAAATAGACATTTCAAGTGTATTATATAGCGCTTCCACACTTCCTGATCCAGTGCCATTTTGAATGATTAATTCATTTTTCGGTCCAGAAAGCTTCACGGTCGCCTCTGCTTCATTGTCATTTTTATGCTGAACCTTTACATCTACTAATTCATAATATTTTTCTTCTTTAGCCAGCTTCTTTTCAAGAACAATAGCAATAATGTCTTCATCGGAAATTTCTTTTTTATGATCTGCTAAATCTTTAAATGCTATAAAGAGCTCTTTAACATCCTCTTCTTTCACATTAAGACCAAGCTCTTTAAGCTTCGTTTTAAAGGCATGACTGCCTGAATGCTTTCCTAAAACCATGTTATTATTGTTTACGTAGCCAACAAGTTCTGGCGAAATAATTTCATAGGTTGTTTTTTCCTTTAGTACACCGTCCTGATGAATACCCGATTCATGTGCAAATGCATTGCGGCCAACAATCGCTTTATTGCCAGGAACCACCATGCCAGTTAATTCACTAACAAGGCTGCTCGTTCTACTGATTTCTTTTAAATTAATTCTTGTTCTTTCATTGTAATGATCATTTCGAATATGAAGTGCTACCGCTATTTCTTCCATCGAAGCATTTCCTGCTCTTTCTCCTATCCCATTAATGGTACACTCCACTTGTGTGGCACCATTTTCAATTGCAGCTAGTGAGTTTGCTGTCGCCATTCCTAAATCATCATGACAATGGGTGGATAAGGAAACCTTATCGATTGACGGCACATTATTTTTTAAATATTGAAAAACTTCTCCATACTCATTAGGTGTTATGTAACCTACTGTATCAGGTATATTGATAATTCGTGCTCCAGCCTGAATAACTTCTTCCATTATTTCTGCTAGAAACGGAAGCTCTGTTCGACAAGCATCCTCTGCACTCCATTGTATAATGGGAAATCTTTTAGCAGCATATTTAACTGCTGCGACTGCTCTTTCAACCACTTGTTCTTTTGTTAATTTTAATTTATATTCTCGATGAATAGGACTTGTTGCTAGAAAAACATGGATTCTAGGCTCTGCCCCATCCTTTAAAGCTTCCCATGCTGTATCTATATCAGAAGTTACTGCTCTCGCAAGACCAGTTACAGAGCTATTTTTTATCTTTTTCGCTATTTGCTGTACAGATAAAAAATCGCCTTTAGAGGCAGCAGGAAAGCCTGCCTCTATAATATCTACATTTAACTTCTCCAATTGTTCAGCAATGACCATCTTCTCAGCCAAATTTAAATTTACACCAGGAGATTGCTCCCCATCTCTTAAGGTTGTATCAAATATCTTAATGTTTGCCACTACCCACCACTTCTTTCTTTCTTGAGCTTTTAACAAACGGCATCATTGCACGCAATTCTTTTCCAACCTTTTCAATTAGATGTTCACTTTCTCTATCATTAATTGCGTTAAATACTGGTCTATTCGCTTGATTTTCTAAAATCCAACCTTTAGCAAACTTTCCTTCTTGGATATCTGTAAGTACTGCCTTCATTTCTTTCTTCACATCATCAGTCACAATTCTAGGACCTGTTACAAAGTCACCCCATTGTGCTGTATCTGAAATAGAATATCTCATTCCAGCCATTCCATCTTCATACATTAGGTCAACAATCAATTTCAACTCATGTAAACACTCAAAGTAAGCTAATTCTGGCTGATAGCCTGCCTCTACCAACGTTTCAAAGCCTGCTTTTACTAGAGCTGTTAAACCTCCACATAAAACCGCTTGTTCGCCGAATAGATCTGTTTCTGTTTCTTCTTTAAATGTCGTTTCTAAAGCTCCTGCACGTAATGCTCCAATCGCTTTTGCATATGCAAGTGCAAGCTCTCTTGCTTCACCAGTAACATCTTGGTAGATAGCAAATAATGCTGGAACACCTGCTTCTTGTTCAAATGTTCTTCTCACAAGATGACCAGGACCTTTTGGTGCAACTAATAGAACATCACTCTCACTTGGAGGAACAATTTGATTAAAATGAATGTTAAATCCATGAGCAAACATTAATGCTTGGTTTGTTAAATTTGGTTTAATTTCTTCATTATATACTTTTGTTTGTAACTCATCTGGAAGTAAGATCATTACAATATCCGCTTTTGCTGTTGCTTCGCCAACTGGATATACATCAAACCCATCTTCCACTGCTTTATTCCATGAATTCCCTTTTCTTAATCCAATAATGACTTGGACACCACTATCTTTCATATTTAAAGCATGTGCGTGCCCTTGAGATCCATAACCAATTACTGCAACTGTTTTTCCTTCAAAATATCCTAAATTTGCGTCTCCATTATAATACATTTTAGCCATTATTCTTCTCCCTTTCGTTTGTCAAATTAGATTTTATTTTAATAGTAAAATTAAACGATTGAATAGTTACTTTTATGACTTGCTGCTTTTTGAGATCCACGAGGGAATGCAGTTGTACCTGTTCTAGCCAGTTCTTTAATCCCATACGGTCTAAGCAATTCAATAAAAGCTTCAATTTTCTCTGATTCCCCTGTAATTTGGATGACGATGCTTTCTTTACTTACATCGATTACAGAAGCTCTAAATGGTTCAATAACTGAGTAAAGTTCGTGTCTAGTCTGCGGTGTAGCAAGTACTTTAATTAAGGCAAGCTCTCTTGCAACAATTGCCTGATCTGTGATGTCCACCACTTTTAAAATATCAATTTGCTTATTCAGCTGTTTGGTGATTTGTTCAATGATGCCATCACTCTCTACATGAACAACACATGTAATTCGTGAAACCCCTTCATGCTCTGTATGCCCTACTGATATGCTTTCAATATTGTAGTTTCTTTTCGAAAAAAGATTAGTGATGCGGTTTAATACCCCTGATTTGTTCAAGACTGTTAAGCTAATTATTTTCTTCATGGCTTCATCCCTACCATTTCGTGTAATCCTTTACCTGGTGCTATCATCGGATATACATTCTCATTTGGATCAATTCGGAAATCCAATAATACAGGTTCTCTTACCGCTAATACTTCGTCCAGAATGTTAGCAGCTTCTTCAGTAGAAGATATTTGGTAGCCTTTTATTCCATATGCTTCTGCTAATGCAACAAAGGAAGGCTGGAAAGATTCCTTGCTATGCGAAAAACGAGACTCATAGAAAAATTCTTGCCACTGTCTTACCATTCCTAGCGCTTGATTATTAAAAATAATAATTTTAATCGGTAAATTTAATTCTCTAATTAATGCAAGCTCCTGGCTACACATCTGGAAGCCGCCATCGCCACTAATGGCAAGAACTGTTGCTTTTGGATCCGCTAATTGAGCACCAATACTTGATGGTAACCCAAAACCCATCGTTCCTAATCCTCCAGAAGTTACCCAGCGATTAGACTCTTTAAATCGGTAGTATTGTGCCGCCCACATTTGGTGCTGCCCAACATCAGTCGTTACAATTGCTTCGCCCTTTGTTTTTTCATAAAGCATTTCCATTACTTGCTGTGGTTTAAGAAGATTAGAATCTGTATAATAGTACGGATATTCATTTTTCCAATTTTCAATCTTTTTTAACCAATCATTATGCTCTGATTGTAAGCCCCTCTGCTTTATTAACATACTTAGTGCTTCTTTAGCATCTGCAACAATCGGAATTTTTGTAGGAATAATCTTTCCGATTTCTGCTGGGTCGATATCAATATGAGCTTTTATAGCATTCGGTGCAAAATGGGCTAGGTTTCCTGTTAAGCGATCATCAAATCTCGCCCCGACATTAATTAATAAATCTGATTCATACAATGCCATATTTGCTGCATAACAACCGTGCATCCCTCCCATACCGACAAATAACTTATTATCAGCTGGAAAGCCACCTAATCCAAGAAGTGTATGTACGACTGGAATTTGCTGTTGTTCTGCATATTCGAGTAATTCTGCACTTGCTTTAGCAAAATTGACCCCTGCACCTGCTAGTATTATTGGTTTTTTTGCAGCACTTACTGCTTCTGTTAGTTTTCGAATCTGCAAATAATTCGGTAGAGTAGTCGGTTGGTAACCAGGAAGATCCACTTCCTTCTCATCTGGAACATTTGAAATGGTTGCAGCAATATCTTTTGGAAAATCAATTAATACCGGACCAGGTCTTCCACTTGTTGCAATATAAAACGCTTCTTTAATAAGCCTAGGAATATCCTCAAGGTTTCTAACCTGACAGTTATATTTTGTTATTGGAGTGGTAATTCCTAAAATATCCGCTTCTTGAAAAGCATCTGTTCCAATCACACTAGTTGCTACTTGACCTGTAAATACGACTAATGGAAGAGAATCCATCATAGCATCAGCAAGCCCTGTTACAATATTTGTTGCACCTGGTCCTGAAGTCGCAATGACTACTCCTGGTTTGCCAGAGATTCTTGCATATCCTTCTGCTGCATGAATACCACCTTGTTCGTGTCTTGGCAGGACGTGAAATATTTTCGAATCATAAATCTTATCATAAATTGGTAACACCGCACCACCTGGATATCCGAAAATAAATTCAACATTTTCCTTTTCCAAAGCCTGTAATAAGAGATCAGCACCAGTTAACGGTTTCACTTGGGCCTTCGTATTATCAAAGGCAGTTTCCTGTAACATTTGTATAACCTCCCTAAATTACTTTCCTTTTTACTTATTTAACTGGATTCACCAAGAGGGTTTACCCATGAAAAAAAGCCTTCTCACCTCCAATGGTTACTAATGGTTTTAGTAAACAAAGGGGTGAAAAGGCATTTCCTTTCCACGGTACCACCCTCATTCATACACTAATAATAAGTGTATGCACTTTCTTGAACGGTTCGTTCTCTTTTGGTAACGAGTGGAAACACTCGGTTAGCTCTAATAGGCTTACCTTTCAAGCTAACACTCTGAGGTGAGTTCATTCCCTATTGGTTCACCGGTTCGCACCAACCACCGGCTCTCTTTAGAATCCTAATAAAAAACTACTTATCCTCATCATCGTATTACTATATTTACTATGTTAAACAAAATCGGTTATTCATGATGTCTATTTGTTAAGCTTTATAGCTAGTAACATTTTGTGTTTTTCATTTGTTGAGGTTATCTTACGCTGAATTTAAATAAGAGTCAACAGTATTTTTAAGAATTATTTGATTATTTAAACAAAACACTCTATTATAGGAAACGTTTACATTATTGTTATATAAAGAATGCATGTACTTTTTAATAAGCAAAAAAAAATTTTAAAAATTCTTTTTTTACTTAAAACGACCGATACATATAAAATATAATCTACTTATGAGGTACATTATAATAAAATAATTCTTCATGTGAAACTAATGTGTCATAAAATCTTACATTGTTTTTTATTTTCATACCTTTTTTTCTCCTTATAGACAAAATGCAACCGCCACAAAAAAAGAAAGCGATTGCATTTCAAAGGGAAATTTAATTAAGATACTGCACAAATATCTTGAATCCACGATAATCGAATTTGATACGTGTTTTCTTTTTCATCTTTTAAATCAATCGTTTGATCGATGAGATTGAGCTTCTGAACTTGCCCCTTACATGTTTCTAAAAAACCATTTTTATAATAATTAATAACAATGAGCCTACTTCTTCCTAATTCCTTGAGAATCATGGTGCATATCTCCTTCTACGTATTATTTGAATGTTCATCTATTCACATTATTTTAATTCTTGTCTATTTTTTACTTAAATCTATTATACACAAAAATAGTAAGCGTTTTCAAGTATTATAAGTGACTTTCTGAACATTATTTTTCCTACTTACATTATTCTCTAAATGTTTCCTAATTATACCTTCGCAGGATAAATTATGTGGAAATTATCAGTAGCATTATTAGGGACGTTTCAAGTAAAATTAGCTTTTTCGAAATCTTACATTCCTTGTAAAAAAAGATAACCAGTTAATCGTTTTTGTATGGTATATGATACAGATAATAGAGCCTCCTTTCTTTTCGCTATTTTAATATAAGATGTTGATATTCATACCTAATTAGTAAAGAATATAAACAAAACTCAGCTTAAAAGAGACTCTCTATAAAAAAATTCCACTGTTTATTCCCTTTAAATAGTGGGAATATAAACAATATGCAAGAACCAATTGTTTAAAGGAGGAAAAGGTATATGACAAAAAGTGTTGTAGGTATATATGATTCTCCTGAAGTAACAGTAAATGCTATTGAGGAGTTAATCTCAAAGGGATATTCTCCAAATCATATTTCCGTTATTACAAGAAGTGAACAAACAGCATTAATCGAACAAGAAACAGAAGTAGATACAGCTACTGGTATTGATCAAGTAGAACCAACATCTTTTTTAGATCGCTTAAAGACTTTCTTCTCTGATACTGATTTAGATCCATATGAGAAAGAATTACAAGCAGGAAAATACATTGTTCTCTTAGATAATGACGAAGAACTCGAAGAAGAGCAGATGAATAAATTAGACTTCGATAATAATGAGGTAGATGTCATGCCATCCCAAACGATGAATACAACGGTAGAACGAAAAAAAGTAGAATAAGAAAAAAAGCTTAAACCACAAATGGTTTAAGCTTTTTTTTGACGTCCCAGGAGAGATTCGAACTCCCGACCGTACGCTTAGAAGGCGTATGCTCTATCCGGCTGAGCTACTGGGACATGGTGTATTTAATTATTTCAACAATCAACTCAATTATTATAACATATTCTAATAAAAAAACATAGGAATTATTTAAAAATCTCATAAATGATTAAATAATTTCTAAAAATCTAGATGGTCAGATGTTGAAAATAATCTACTAAATATACTTAAAATATTTAGGTAACTAAAAATACGTCCCAGGAGAGATTCGAACTCCCGACCGACGGCTTAGAAGGCCGTTGCTCTATCCAGCTGAGCTACTGGGACATGGTATGTATTTCCTTTAGTCCTAATGAGGACAATAATTATTATATGATTATAGAAACACAAAGTCAATAGTTTCTTAAAGATTTTTTCCTAATGAGGAATTTATTTCTTCCCCATTAGGAAAAAATCTTTTATAGAGAAAATTCACTTTTTAACTCTGGAAGCAAGCCTTTATAAAAATCAAAAACCTCTGTCACTAATCGATCTCTATCAATCGTTAAAATCACATATGTTTGTTCTGTTCTTCCTCTTGGCAGACGTAAACTACCAGGGTTAATAAAAAGCACACCATCCACTACTTCCATTCCCAAAAAATGAGAATGGCCAAAACAGGCGATATCCGCTTCGACTTCCTTTGCTTTATACAATAGATTATTAATAGTAGACTTCACGCCAAATAGATGACCATGTGTTAAAAAAATCTTCTTTCCCGCGATTTCTTGAATAGTTTCAGTTGGGTATCTGTCCTCATAATCACAGTTACCTTGAACCGTAATGTATCCATCCATGACTTCTTCACTAGCAGCTAGCTCCGAATCACCACAGTGAAGAAATAAATCTACTTCTGATTCATGTCTCTTTTTTAACACTCCTAATTCGGATACCATTCCATGACTGTCACTAACAATCAAAACCTTCATCCTAGTTCCCTTCCTTAAAAACAGCAGGTAACTGTTCTTTGAGTTTTTTCAATGCATTTGCACGATGACTAATTTTATTTTTCGTCTCTGGCGGTAATTCTGCCATCGCCTTCTGCTCTTCCACTACAAAAAAGATTGGATCATAACCAAATCCGTAATCTCCTCTTCTTTCCTCTAAAATGATTCCTTCACAGGTTCCAGTAAACGTTAGAGAGGCTTCATTTGGAATAGCAACTGCTAATGTACAACAAAAACGTGCTGTTCTCTCCTCTGCTGCAACTCCCTCTAATTCACTTAAAACTTTATCCATATTATCCTGATCGTTTTTTTGTTCTCCCGCATACCGAGCAGAGTATACGCCTGGTCTCCCGTTCAATGCATCAACCACAAGACCAGAATCATCCGAGATAACTACACGATTTAGCAGTTTGGAAATCGTTTCTGCTTTAAGAAGAGCGTTTTCTTCAAAGGTACTTCCCGTTTCCTCTACATCCGGCACATCTTGAAAATCTAAAAGTGTTTTTACTTCATAGCCAAGCGGCGCAAACATCTGTACAAATTCTTTCACCTTGCCAGTATTTCTTGTTGCAATAATAATCTCTTTCATATAGATCTCCTTAAATAGCTAAAAATGTCATTTTCTACTTTGTAGCATATTATTTATATTCTATCTTCAAGTTTACTACTCTAAAAATAATACGTCCACATACAGTATATACCCTTTCTCCTTTAAATCAAAAGACAGTTATATGAAGCTTTATTTCAATAGAAAGAGATAAATACAATTTGCAGAACAGCGAGATCTCTCAAGGACTTTGTATGCAACAAACCTATACATAATCAAAGGCTGTTTTCGTAAAGTTTGTTGCTATGACCCGCAGCCTAAAATACACTCCGCTTTCCGTGGGGCTCGCGCTAAAGCCGCGGTCTGCCTTTGGCCTGCAGGGTCTCAGGCTGTCTCGCTAATCCCCGTGGCGTCTACGTGTATTCAGGCTGCTCAGATTTCCTCATTAATTAATTTTTTCTATTGAGAAAGCAACAATCTTTTAGAAAACAGCCTAATCAAAAGAAGCTTGGGAAAATCCCAAACTTCTTTTGATTTATAGATTCCTTAGAAACTACCAGTATTCACCTTTTCTGGACGAGTAACTGGTTTAGTCAAGCTTTCGCCTTCTGCATTTACTAAATCAGCCTCTCCATTAACGGTAACGGCAACACTTTCAATTCCTTCTTGTTCTGTCAATGACAGTACTAAGGAATTCAATACCTCATCAGCAAGTACTTTTTCTTCGCCATCAAGACCACTTGAATAAATATTTTCATTGAAGTTTAACGTAACCTTACCATCTTCTACAACCGGTTCATCTAACAGCTCCACATCATTAGGTAATAAACTTGTTAATGACGTTGCTGCTCCCATTCCAGGACCTTCTATAAGTTCCCCTACAGCTGCTGCCACATTATTTTCTTCTCCATTACTAACACGCTTTGTAACTGGTACATAATAGTATGAATCTAGATCTCCACCAATATAATAAACAGTTAAAGGTCTTGTATTCGTAATATCTGTAACATCATCCGTATTAATGTTAATACCATCTGCTCTTGTTAAAGCACCTTGAATCGGTGTTTTATTTACTGGCATTTCTGTTAGTTCATGACCATTTAGAGATAATTTTACAGCATCAATGGAATCAAACTGTGTCAATGTCCATGTAATAGATTGTAAGATTTTCTCTTCATCCTTGGCCTCATACTCTTTAAACTCATTTGAAAAATCAACCGTTGCCACTTTATCGTCATCTACATTGATACTAATTTTTGTATCTTGGGGAATAACTGCCTGAAAATCATTTGGCAGCATCTCTGTTACTTTTCCACCCTTAACCAAATATTCCAAGCTTTCTTTTGCAATCGAATTTGTTTTTGGTAAATTTAAGGTTTGAGGCACAACATACCCGGACTTATCCATTAAATATAATTCAATAGGCATTGCATCCTCTGTAGCAACCTCACCTGTTGTTTCTTGGTCCGCATTTTCTTTCACTGCATCCTCTTCATAGGATGTAGATTGAGGTGGATCCACACTTTCTTTATCTCCCAGTAAGCTACAACCAGAAAAAAACACAGATGATATTAGAACCGCTGAAACTATGGTCATTTTATTATGCTTAAACATCTTTATCACTCCTAAGACAGTTTGTACTAATATATATACGAGCCTATATTTTTTTTAGACCGTCTTTAGGAGATTTTTTTTAAAAAAAGACTGCCTTTAGGTTTCATCCATGAAAATGTCTAGTTTCGCATTTACTAAACAATAATGTTAGATGAACCTATAAGACAGTCTTGATTAATTATGACAATTTCACTGTTTCAACTGAATGTATTTCTTGATTTAGCCAATTCGAAGCAATTCTAGCAAAAATATCTTTCGACCCAGTTGTATAAAAATAATGTTCTACTTGATTCTCCTCTGAAGCAAGTTCGTCATTATGATTTAGAATGGTACTGACTTCTCGTGCCGTTTCTTCCCCAGAACTAATAACCTTTACCTTTTTCCCCATCTCTTCTCGTATTACTTTTTCCAACAAAGGATAATGGGTACAGCCAAGTATAAGCGTATCTATCTCTTTATTCTTTAATGGCCAAAGTGTTTCCTTGACGATTTTTCTTGCTACTGGTCCATCATATTCGCCGCTCTCCACTAAAGGAACAAATTTTGGGCATGGCAAACTAACTGTTCTTACTCGATTATTAATTTTCTTTAGTGCTTTTTCATACGCCCGACTTCGAACAGTACCAATTGTTCCAATCATGCCTATATAATTATTTTTTGTTACCTTTAATGCTGTTCTTGCACCTGGAACGATTACTCCAATCACTGGAATAGATAGCTGTGCTCGAATTTCCTCTAATGCTACAGCAGTAGCAGTGTTACAGGCAATTACCAGCATTTTAATATTTTTTTTCAACAGGAACCGGGTCATTTCCCAAGTGAATTTTTTTACTTCTTCTCCTGTTCTTGGCCCATAAGGACATCTTGCCGTATCCCCTAAGTATACGATGTTCTCAAAAGGAAGCTGGCGCATAATTTCCTTCGCTACCGTTAATCCACCAACTCCAGAATCTATAACCCCTATTGCTCTTTCCAAAAAAACCGCCTCATTTGTCTCGCATTACTTGATGTAAACGCATGAAATTTTTCTTTAATTCTTCAATATCTTCCGTTGTATAATCATTTAGAACCTCTTGAAGATAGCCTTGACGCTTTTTGATTACTTCGTCAATTAGTCGTTTCCCCTCTTCTAGCAAATGAATACGAACCACACGTCGATCATTCGGATCCTTCACTCTTTGTACTAACTGATTTTTTTCCATCCGATCAACTAAGTCTGTTGTTGTACTAAAGGCAAGGAACATTTTATTCGACAATTCCCCTATCGTCATATCGCCCTCTTCAAATAGCCATTGCAGAGCAACAAATTGAGGAGGAGTCATTGTATAATTACTTAATATCTCTCTCCCCTTTTGTTTAATGATACCAGATATGTATCGCATATCCTTTTCTATCGTAGCTATATTATCTAAGTATTCCTTCACATCTTTTTCTTCAGTCATCATGATTACAACTCCTATATAAAAATATACAAATATAATATAATTATTTTCCGACAAAATTCTACGAATCCCTACTTTAATTATAGTCTACAATTCTTTCCTCGTAAATGTATATGGGGAAAAGTTAACGGAGCTGTAATGAGGAGACACATTTTTAATGATAAAGACCTTCCATTTTCTGATTTTATAAACTTTAATTGCATCATTTATCGTTTGAATAATATTCATACCTTTCGACCTGTCTCATTATCCCTTTACCATCATTTAAAAGAAGATGACCCATACAAGTGGTATAGGAATGGAATTTCCCTCCCGCTCATACAAATCATCTTCTTTATTATAGCTCTAGCTCTCCCATTCTAAGGAGTTCTACAACAGCCTGTGAACGCCCCTTCACGCCCAGCTTCTGCATAGCATTCCTGATGTGTCTAGAATGCATAAACATAGCTACAAATTACCGAGCGGTGAATAAATTTTCACATTTCCATCACTATTTACGGTCATTTCCTCAATCAACTGTTTTAATACGAGTTGTAATTCATCCACATGACTAAAATCCAACTTCACTAATTTGTTCAACTCATCTTTTACTTGTTCCTTAATGATTGTTTCATTATTCACTTTATGATGGGTTGCCTGTAGTTTATTCAACTGGTCTGTCAGGTCTTCGATTGATTCCTCATATTGCTCTTTTTCAAACTCATATTGTTCTTTCTTCATTTCACCTGAATGAAAATCTTCTCTAATGTTCATAAGCATTTTTCTTTTAAGTTTAATGGTGTTTTCCAATTTCTTTTTTCTTGTCTCCATATCGGTCTCACTTGGAACATTCTGAACTTCAACGCCTGCTGCGACCTCATCTATGGCGATGAGCTCCTCTAGTCGCATGGTGATTCTCATCATTATCTCTTGCTTAAAATTTTCGAGCTGAATCCACAAATCATTTTTGCAGCCCTTTACGCCCATTCTTCTCCTGGAAGAACAGATGAGATAGCGGTATTCTTGACCTCTTTTTCCGACCTTTCCGGATTTCATCGAGACAAAGTTACTGCCGCAATGCTCACACTTCAAGATGCCAGCAAACGGATTTACTTGAACATTTCGAATGCCTCCTCGTTTTCCACCCCCACGCTTCAAACGGATTTCCTGAGATTGTTTAAACATTTTATCATCGATGATGGGTTGCCATTCTTTTTCTTTATTTTTTATCCATTTGGATTTATCTCGTTGTACCAAAACTGTTTGGCGGTCATGTAAATCATCAATATTGGTTACTTTTTTTACTTTATATTTGTTGTGGACATTGTATCCAATATAAGCTTCGTTTTGCAGAATCCTTTGAATCGTTGTAATGCCCCAAGGTTTTTTTTTCTGTGGAGAAGGTACTTTCATTACAGTATTTAAATAATCAACAATTCGCTTTTCTCCCATGTTCTCATGAACATATAAGTGAAATATCGTTTGGACAATACGAGCATCTTCCTCCACTATCTCCAATGTTTTTTTTACTTCTTTTTGACTTATAGGGATGTTTATTTTCTTATAGCCAAATGGTGCCTTGCTCCCTGTATAATTACCTCGGTTTGCGGACTCTTTGATTCCACGCTTAGAAGCAATGGATATTTGCTGGGACAGTTTTTGGTTTACTGCCGAGATGATGGTAAATATCATTTCATCATTACTAACTTTGGAATCATATACATCGTCAATGGATATTAAACGGATGCCTAGTCCATCAACCAGGATTCTTTTTAATGCGATAGCATCCAAAGAGTCACGCGAAAATCTTGAAAGGGATGCAAAAATGACTGTCGAAAAATACCCTGCTTGTGCATCTTTTATAAGCTGTTTAATATCTTCCCTATTGATGATACTGGTGCCTGTTGACCTGTCTTCATAGATAAATTCTTTACGAACTTCTAAATCTTCATCATCCGCTTTTACTAAACAAACCGCTTTTTGGTGTTCAGGTGAGTCTTTTTGGCTCTCTTTTAATGTAGATACACGGACATAAATGGCTGCGATATTTTCATTCTTTTTTCCCTTCATCTCTTTCCCTCCCATAAAAAGAAAACCTCAACGCAAAATTGCTATTGAGGTCTAGTTCTTCTTATTATATTACGTCGTTTTATTCTTCGTAAAATATTATGAGGTTTTTCGCTTCAATTGTTGATTCCGCATCTCCCGATGATAATCCCCCATCGCTTTATGGATGGTCTGCTGGACCAAATTATCGATAACTTCTCCAGATGATTTTCCAGAGTTTTTACTTGGTAAAAAGGTATATGTCAGTTTTTTCTTCCCCATAAAAAATCATCTCCCCTCCATACACGATATGTCGAAATATGTTTGTCCTATTACATATGTACAAGTCATAAAATCAATAACTTTATATGTATTTCGTTAGGTATTAGTATTATAAATTTTGAAATATCACAAAAAAATATTGATGTTGAGAATTCCGTGGTGTATGTGTAATGGAATTGTAAAATTCGTTATATATTTGAAATACTAATTGCAAATAAAAAGGCAGTCGTTCAAATGAACAAAACTGCTTTCAGTCTCCAAAATTCGTAATGCAATGGAAAATTTCAACTTTATCAGGTCAGCACTCCAAATATGGGTTACTACAATAGAAAATAAATCCACAAAATGACTTCAATTTTTCATTATTATTTTGTCAGCAAGGTTCTTGGTCTCCGTAAATTTTTCAGACACTTGAATTAATTTCTAATTTTACAGGTAAGAAAAGACATTGCTCGTGCTAGGCACTCGGATTTAAAACCAACCCACTTATAGAAAACAAAAATATATAGCAGCCGTTCGGAGTGCCTTAGCTCGACTCACACGCAAAGCGAAATGATTTTGAAAGAAATTCAGATTATATGATACTGTGAAAAATGTTTTAATTTGTCATAATATTGTCGAAAGGAAAAGTCGATGCATAAAGCGAATTCTTTCTGTATTTAGGGGGTTTTACGATGAAAATGAAATACTTTGTTTTGTATTATGGAGATAAAAGACAGCCATTTGGAGAGTTCTACTTGAAAGGAAAGTCCATGAATCATATAGCTGAGCGGGTGGAGAATTACCAAGACGGAGCATTGAGTACCAATAAGGGAACGCTTATGACATCGAACATTCAATACGGTTATCTGTTAGAGGTCAATCCAATCGAACACAATCTTTCTAAACGAGACTTTGGTGTCCTGAATGAGAACCAAAGCTACTGCTTATCGGAATTAGGAAATGAATAGTTGGATATGCGAGATTTGGAATGTCCCGTTTTTCCTTTTAAATGTGAAATGGTTATTGACAAGGACGATGTCCGCACACCACGAAGTGAAAAATCCTTTGAAACAATAAAGAATGAAAAGAACCAATCAAATGAATGAAGGTCAAAAACATCCAAAGCACTATCTTGAGAAACAGATAGCACTTTGAGGATAAAGAACTTTTTAAAAGGAAAACTTGAAATAAAGTGTAAAGTCATTAAGATGAAAAGTATCCATAGAAGGAACGAGCATCCGCAGGATGGAAGTTCGATGGTTGGAATCTTTTGACCTTAACACCAAACAAACAGAACGAACAACATATAGATAATAAAAACCAAATTAAATGAAGACATAAAGAGCCTAAATCAACCTAAGACTATATGGTTCTAAGGCGGAAGTCCATTTATAGTCGGCAAGAATTAACGGAAATTTGTACCCTAGGTCGGCAAAAAGTTACGGAAATTTGTACCCCAGGTCAAATGAAAAAGAAGACGATTATTCGTCTTCTTTTTCGTTTCCTGTCACCTTATTGAAATCATCGGAAGTGATATTGAAGAAGGTGAAGATAATCTTTTTCCACTCTTCATCACATTTCATATTTGGAGAGGCATATACCAATAAAGGATTCATGAAAAATATTTCTCTGCCGTTCGAATCCCAACTGCCAACTGCACCTAACTTCTTTAAAATCTTCATACTTGCTTCTAATTCCGCTTTTTGTGTTCCGCTAAGGCTCTTTGTATTTAATCCACTGTACATATTGTATAGTTCGTATTTTTTAAGGAACTTGAATTGGCGGAATCGTTTTTTCATATTTAGTGCGTCAACTACTTTTTCTCCATCTTTAACCAAGGTAGGGTCACTATGATTTTTTAAGAACATAAATGTTTTATAATGTGTTTTAGATAACAACACTCCTAATAAGGCTAAAGGGTAAAAATTCTTGAATTTAGGTTTCTTTTTAGCAAAAGCTGCCTGACTCCTTTCGAGTCCAACTGCCTTCTTTACTTCTCCATCTACTTTAGAAATAATTTCTTGTAGTTTATTGAATGCCACTTTTTTCGTATATTCATCCGAATCGTTTGCACCTCGTAAGAAGGCAGTATTTTTGAATCGATATGCTTTCCCATTTATACCTGATAGTTTTACTTCTTCCATAACATCTGCACCAATAAACTCGTCAAGGTAATCTTGACCTGTTCTGATAGAAACACCCATCGCATCCGCAAGGTCTTTTGTTAAAGCGGGTTTGTTTTTAATACGAATAACACTGTCTTTGTTTTCTTTTTCATTTGCATTGTAGTTCATTTTGGGAACTAATCGGATTAAGCTATCCAATTTTTTTGCACTAAATTTTCCAACTACACCGTTTTCGTAAACAGAAGTCGCTTGTGCAAAAGGGTCCTTTCTTTCTCCATTTTTTCTATATTCTTCTTTTTCTATCATTTCTTTAAACGATTTATCTGAGTTCTTACTTATTAGTCTTTCGTTTGCCCCTTGGATTCTTTCATAAGTAATGAATTTACCTGTTGCTCTTTCAATTACCTTAAAGAAATTCTCCTCATCTGTTGCTTCGAAAATAAAATCCTCGTTATTATATTTACTCATTATTATCCTCCTAAAATATAATTTTTTAGGAGTCAAACCAATTTTTTTTGAAAATCTTGAAGGATTGCAAATGAAAATGTACAATTAATATGTTGAATAGTTTTGTTTTGGGATTCATCTGGTTGGTTTAACTCCTGTTTGGATTAACTCCCAAAGGATTACTCCTAAAGGCTAATTCCTGAAATGAATTTAATATCTTCATTAAACAGATGGACAAATCTTGTCCAATCCGAAGAGGCTCACCCAAGCCTCTTTATTTTTTTGTCTGAAACTGTTTATTTCCCTCGTTTTTTTCACTCTCTAGCGATTGCTTTCTCATTTTTTATGAAGCGTTTGTATTCTGTCTCGATGATTCTTCTACTCTCTTTATGTTCAATTTTTGCCATCATCTCAATCAAAAAATCTTCCACTTTTGGAATTCGGCAGATGTTCTTGCGGTAAAATGCGGTCTTCTGGGCAGCCATAATAGATTCCTCCATGTATTTTGTTTACATCATTACACTACCGTCGAAAGAGGATAAATCCTAGATTCGCAGTCATATTTTTTCTATAATTTTTTTCTATCACTTTTTTCTTCAGTTTTCATTATTTTCCTTTTTCTAGAAAACAAAAAAATAAAGTATGAAATAAGAAATATGATTTCATACTTACTTTTCTCTTTTTAACATAGGGTTTGAATGAATCAAATCAATGTGAAGTATGAAATATGAATTCCATAAATCGATAGGAATGTATCTGTTGAGGTGGATTACTAATGGAGAAAGGAATTGAGGGAACTATTGATTAAGCAGATTATCATGATATGTATGAAAAGAAGTCTAATGACCTCTTTCTATTTTCATTTTTAACTTACTGGATTATTTTTTGCATTATCTATATTTTTTCTTCCCATTCCCACGGTAAGAACCCATGAGTTGCCTTGTATTGTTTTATTGGGTCATTATACAGAGGGAATTCGAATTCGATATCTTTGACAGGGCTTGCTAGGACATAATCCGATGTTTCATTATCGTTATGTTGATTTGGATGTTCCCAAGGGTAATTACCAGTAAATTTCTTAAAAGATTCTAACGGGTCATCATCTGAAGGTTCCTCAACTTTGAAAAGGTTATCTAGGTCATATTCCGATGGATATAAATCTTGCTTATCTTTGAAATTTTCTGCAAAACCGTCGCTTTTATATTCCCCAGGGTAATACCCAAAATCTGTCTTGTAATTTTCTAAAATGTCATCAAAAAACTGATTGGAATCTTGGAAGCGGTCATCATGTGGTGGGAATTCTTCGTTTTTACTTCTCTGAGGACGAAAGTCAACTCTTTCGTATTCATCACCATCATCTACTTCATCTCCCCAATAAGCAAGAGAATCAACTACCTCTAAGGATGAAGAATCATTCTGTTGATTTTCAGATTCCGCTAATTTTTCTTGGTAGTATTCATTCTCCATTGTTAATTGTACATTCTTTACCTTTTCTTCGTAGAGAAGTTTTCCATATAATTTGCTCCGATGGTTAAACCAAAAACATACGACTGCGAATAAGACTACGACCACTGCCATTACTAAAACTTCTACCACTGTTTATCTTCTCCCTTCCATTTGCTTACATTTTTATTATACGGCGCTGATAGTCAATAATAAAAATAATATACGTTTTTTTATAAAGTAATTTGTAAGAATGGAAGCTAAGAAATATGAAATGTGATTTCTTATTTTTAAAAATATGATTGATTGAGGAATCAAACAGATAAGAAGTATGAAATAAAATTAAACACTCCAAAGGAGACCTAAAAAGCCTTCAACTCTAATGTTCCATACGGGTTCTTGGGGAAGTAAATTCTGAAGTATTCGCTGAACTCAGAAGCGCAACTCTGCTGTGATAAATGAGAACCTAAGCTACAGCCTCAGGATTTTAGAGAAAATAGTCAGTAAAAAAGATAGGCTTTATTAGCAACATTTCAGCCTCAGAACCACTACTGTTTTATGTATTTTCACCTTACTTTCAGTTTATCCTCAAAGACATTTAAGCCCTCTATCTCTATATTTGTTTCTTTATTGATGATTTTATTGACCGTTTCTGCTGTTTTCGTCCGTATGCTAAAGTAATCTTCATTTACATCCTCAAATAATGAATCCTGATACATATTGCTCCTCCCAAAAATAGCCTTTTATAGGTAAAATTATACCAGTAAGTATTTTTAATACAATTGTTTGAGATGCTCTAATTTTATTGTAGTTAATAGTTCCTATATAATAGAAGAAAGATTAGAAGATATTGGGAGGCAGTTATGGGGAGCTATGCTTCGTTATACATAAGTGATTTTGAATTCTATTCATACAAGAGTGCAATTGAACATGAAGTAATGACCTTGTTTAGAGAATCAGATAAAAAAAGGCTGGATTGGAAAGATGATGATGGGGAAGAACGAGTAACATACAAATATAGTAATACGGTTAGGAATATAAAATTAAGATTAGACATTATGGGCTTTAACTTGGACAAAGCAAAAGAGGAATTCATTACATATAACAATGTTGAAGAGAGTTTCTCAGTTTTAGTAGATAATAAGTTTGTCGAATTAGATTTTGAAGGTTACAACTTTTACAAATGGCTAGATACTTTGGGTAGAATAGCCAATAAACCGTTTAATATATGGGAGCAGATGAGATTTCCAAAGGATAATAAACAAGAAAGCATTATGGAGCATTACATTTTAAACGAACATCATGATGGCGAATCTTTATTTGGCTTTAAAAGTACAGATTTTAGATTCGTTTTAAGGGCTGTTCTTGAAATTTTTGAAGATGGTGAAGAATGCAGTATAGATTATTCTGACCTAATTGACGGTGGATATTACGAAGAATCTGATGAAATAGCCAAATCATCCTTAGAATACTTATACCAAAAAACACTTTCTAATCAAAAAATATTAATTTTGACGGAAGGGTCCACTGACATATCAATTATTAAAGAAACTATGAGTATTTTATATCCTGATGTCCGAGATTATTACTCCTTTATGGATTTCAACAATTCCAATGCGCCAGGTAGCGCATCTGCACTAGTCAATTCTGTAAAAGCATTTATTGGTTCAGGCATTAATAATAAAATTATTGCACTATTTGATAATGATACCGCTGCATATGACGCAGCAAAACAGTTAAAGAAAATACAGATACCCAGCAACATTAAAGTGTTGCACTATCCAAATATAGAAATTGCTAAAAAATATCCAACATTAGGTCCAATAAGTGGAACCACCCTCTGTGATATTAATGGTCTTGCCTGTAGTATTGAACTCTACTTAGGTGAAGATATTTTGCTCAATGAAAGTGAAGAATTTACTCCTATTCAATGGAAAGGTTATAATCAGTCACTTAAGCAATACCAAGGTGAAATCCTTAACAAAGAACAACTGATAAAAAATTATTTACAGCTTCTTAAAGATGTTGAAACAGAAAGTGTGCTTATGAGCTATCATGATTGGACAGGAATGGAAAAGATTCTTCAAATGATTTTTACAGCTTTTGATTTAGAATGAGATTAAACTATTATTGTTTCCAAAAGAAAGCTTGGACAATATCTTTCCAAGCTTTCTTCCTATTTATAAAAATAATAAAACTTCCTGTCTTTCGATGCTATTCTCATCTAACTCTTCAAGGAGCCTATTTTTTCTTATATTGATTAAACGCCCGTCTTTAAATTTAAAATACTGCGGATAATTCCTTATTAAATAATCCGCTACATGTCTGGACAAGCCGAGATTTTGAAGGGTGATTCCTGCACTGCTTCTCGTTCCATATTCAATAAAGTTTCCCCAATTTGTTCCTGCATTATTTTTTCCTAGCACTTCTTGTAACATCAGATAATAATGATTCACATATTTTTGTATATGAAATCGAAGAATTTCTTCTATTTCTCTTATTAAATCATTTATCAAGGTATTCACATGCCATTTATTACCTTTAATAAATCTAACAGCTTGGCGTTCATTGTTTTTGTATTCAAAAATATTTTTACGATTCGTCGAAAAGTAGGATATTCTGTCACTAATAAGCTCATTTAAGCTTGTCCCGTTTATCCATTTATTCATTAATAAAGCAAAATACCGCAAGGCTTCCTTATTTTTGAGTTTAGATTCATATTCTCCCCATTGGTAAATAGTATAAAAATTTTCCAGAACCGCTAAACAATTTTCATAATTGACTGCATTCGGAAAAAGGATAGATTTTGGTACATTTTTATTTTCTAGAATATCCTGATAGGCTGATTCCTGCTGGATGACATCAATTAACTGATTGGATTTCAAAATATTTTTTGGAACAGTAATGTTTTTTACACGATTTTGAGCTAATTCTAGAATTTCTTTTTCATTTCTATCTAGTAATTTTTGAATTATTGGCGTTTTATATCCTGTTGGCAGCTCAATCGTATCGATGCTGATGATGTTTGCCAAATAGTGTATGATTTCCCTTTCAGACACTGTTGATTTTTCAATATTTTTATTTTCAATGGCTGCCTCAATTTGCTTTATTTTTGTTTCAATGTTACTGGAAACTGTCGGTTTCAAAAGAATTTGTTCTTTATTTTTGATTAAATCATCAATTTTCTTCCAAGAATTTTTCTCTTCTCTTATGCAGAAAATATTTCCTGACAATTCATATTTCAATCTGCCTGCTCTGCCCGCCAAATTCCAAAAATCGACCTTTTCAAATTTACGCTTTCCGTTTTTATTTTGCAGGATAAATACATTTTTCGCAGGCAAATTCACTCCTTCTAATAAAGTAGAAGTGCAAAATAAATATTTTATTACCCCTTCTTTAAATAGAGCTTCGATATTATGACGGATAACCTGTGGCAGATTTCCAAAGTGGTATCCTACTCCCCTTTTTAAACAATCTATCAGGAAATAATCAGGATGTACGGTTTTCTTGATGGTTTCAATAGCTTCCGTAATTTTTTCATTTTCTTTTTGGGAAGTTACCTTCACCCCGAACCGTTCACTGAATTGAATGGCTTTTTCGACTGTATGCCTGATTGAATTGCAGTAAATCAAATTGGATTTATCCTTTGATAAGGAATTGATTATACTTAAGCCATCTTTTTCATCAAGTATTTCTGGTCGATAAGTTTTGGATTCGTAATCAGTGTAATGAACCACTTTACCTTCAAATATATCTATGTAAAATAACTGCTGCGCAACGGGAGATTCATTGGAATAAAATATTTGCTCTGTGTTACGATTAAAAAGCTGCAAAAAAACCTCTGGATTTGTTACATTTGGGGATGCAAAAAGAATTTGAATATCCCGATTCACATAAATAGCTCGTTCGATGGCTGTATACAATGTGACACTTCTTTTATCCTGTCCCTGTGCTAATTTATGAGCTTCATCAATGAACAAGGTGTCAATAACAGGATAGGAATCATCCGATAAGTACGCTAACAATCGTTCTGGTGTTAAAATCATGATTAATTTGGAATCGCCGATTTCAATTCCTTCTAGATTGCCACTGGTAATAATGGTAAAGCCATGTTCTTCAATCAGCCCATATAATTCTGATTTTATTTCCGCCGCGAACTGGTGAATCAATGCTCTTGTTGGAACAATAATCGCAATGTTAGGCTTATTGTCTTTTTTCATTAAATCAGCGATGGTGATTTTCATCATAAACGATTTTCCCATCGAAGTAGGTCCAGAGAAACTGAAGGAATTAGAATTCTGCAATTTTTTATAAAGTCGAAACTGATGGTCCGTAAGAAACATTCCTTCAAAATTATCAATTTTGTGAAATACCTTTTTGATTTCTCTTTCCATTTCACGGTCTAACGGAAGTTGAGCCTGGTATTCCAGCAGTTCAAGGGCTGGAAAGTTCCCTAATTTATTTAGTACGGCGGTAGAGACCGTTTTATAAAAGGAATCCCCTTCATAAAAGGGATGAAGAAGGGTAATGATTTTATAGGATAAATTTCGGTACTTGGCTTCTTCTGAATTGGATAAAATATCACAAAACCTTAAAATATGAATTAATTCCTTTTGACTCAGCGGATGAATATTTTGTTCCTGAAATAGGACATTAAACAATAACTCGTTTGCCTTATCATATAGTTCCTTGAAATATTTATCTTCGTAAGCATCTTTAGCTAATCTCTCAAGTACCTTCATTTGCCTTCACCTTTTAGCTTTCTTATTACTGCCTTTCGAGTTTTGCTCATTTCATTGAATGGGATACAGTAAATATAAAAGTTGTAGCCGTATAAATCATATTTTTCAATCAATCTTTCGATGCTCGGAAATTCCTTCTTCACAGTTTCATTAATGATTTTGCGAATTTCTGCATTATATTCCCGACTTGACAGCTTCTTTTTTAACTCCTTGTCCATTTCGATGTCAAATCCTACAAAGATACCAAAAGCTTTATCGGTTTGGATTTCCTCTTCTCTTGCCGATGGGAAAATAATTTTTTTCAATTCTAAATAGGCATTCTCATCGTCTATCTCCTGATGAAAATGGGTATCTATCAACTGCATTTCGTATTCCACATTGTTTTTGGCATGCGTCAAAAAGCTGTTTATGGACTCGAATGCCTTATTTATTCCAGCTTTGACAGTTTTGTACATTTTGGATTCTCCAAAAACAATTTGATAATCATGTTCATCTAATTTTAATAAATGGATACCATCGGCACCTTTTACATAGTCATTATGGGAAGTTTTTAAATTCATTTTTGTTAATAATTTGGGAGCGCCTAAGTGGGTTTCCAATAAACAGTACAATAGCAGTTCACCAAACTCGCCTTCATTCGACTGATAATCCCGAAAGCGTTCCTGGGCAACTAAATTAAGTTCTCCAAACCGTTGTTCATCAACAAATTGTTTATATTCTTTATTTGATAGGCAAAATGTCAAAATAGAATTGGATAATTCCCGTAGCAGCGGCGCCAAATCAAACTGATTATTCGTTAATTTTAGAATATGCAAATTTAGTTTACATTTTTGCTCGACCAATAAATGGTCCTTAATATCATGATAAAAGTGGTCTAAGAATGACTTTCGCACTTGTGGTTTTAGCATCTTTTATAACACCTCTAGGCTCAGATAATTTTAATTATACCAGAGTCTTCTGGATTAT
>NZ_DALZDK010000020.1:32305-91843 GCF_031978665.1 Niallia sp.
TTGGTAAAATGATATCTGGTCTAAGAGGTGTATAAAATATGAAAATTTTGCTCCAACAAAAAAATACCCAAAATTAAGGGTATTATCTTGTATCTGGTTCGTGTTGTTTGATGTCTCTGTTTACATAATGGGAAACGATATCTAGGCGTGAATGGGAAAGCATAAGGCTCGTGTACATAGCTCTCAGCTCCTCTACTGTGAATTCTCTCGTGCTCCTTCCGCGCTCTATATTGTATTTGTTAATTCGTCTCTTTTCTCTGTTCATTCTATCCTGAATCACTTTGGCATTTGCTCCTTGTAATGCTAAAAACTCATTAATTTTGCGATTGATTTCATCACGATTCATCCCACGAGTAGAATCATAGATATTTTGTCCAAAGGATTTTCTAAACGAATGGACAGTAAATTTCTTATTATCAGGCAATTCGATTCCTGCTTTTTCCGCAGCTTTAGATACATATCTATCCAAAATTTTTTGCTTTTGTTTATTGGACAATTCCTTTCCATCAGGACCTTTTAACGAATGAAGTAAAGAACCTGGATTTTTTGCCTTTTCTTTCTTTTCATTCATGACAGCCATCCCGAACTCGGTCATCGGAAGGTTGGTTTTTTTGTTTCCTTTTTGATACTCCAAACGGGTATAATTGTTTTCGGTCACGATGTGTCGTTTTTCCATCATAAAGGCAGTGGTACTTCTTGCTCCTGTATGAATGACGGTATCGAGTACATTCCTTGCCCATTCTGAGTATGGACCTGATAGATGTTTCATGACTGTATGTGCTTCATTCATCCGCATTTTTGCCCATGAAGAGGTTTTATAGGAATAACTTCCGACTTCTTCTTTAATATAGCTCAGTCGTTCCCTATGAACTTCATATCCACCTATTTTGATTTTTTTATGTCCTGAGAATACATTGATTTCTTTATTATTGGAGAATTGCCGTAATGCATCTATCGCATGCATTTCTCCAGCAATGGTTTTTGGAGCAATTTCTCCTTTAATTGATTGCTCACAACGGATTTCCAAATACTTTTCCACCGTTTCTTTATCCCAAAACAACGGATTGTTGTATTTGGCAGCCGTTCTTCCAAGTCTTGGATTCACTACATTTATAATCGTTCTAATGACTCGTTTTGCATCGTCTCGGTAAGTGATATAAGAACCTCCTCGATGATTGTCTTTCAATGCTTTTCCTTTTTCATCGACACGAGCCAATCGTTTTTCATCCGCCAATTTAAACAGTTCATCTGTTTTGGCTAAAACCTCTGTTTTATTCATCGTTTATACCCCCTTTGCTTATGGGTAGCACTTACGACATCATGAAATACTCTGCGAAATGGCTTTTTGTTTTCTTTCGCAATTTGTTTGATAGCTTCTCGCCTTTCAGTTTCCACCATCAAATTCGCCGCTAACGCGACTTGTTCTTTATAAGTCAACATATCTCCCACCCCCAATATAGAATTTTTTGGTACTAAAATTGTAGCGGAAAATCAAAAATATCGTGCATAAAAGGGTCCATTTTTTCGTCCATATGAAATTTTTTTTAGCGGCACGAAGTGGCGCCTTTCTTTTTATTTGGGGCTTTGAGCCCCAAATAAAAAGCTCATTTTTGGTTTGAAACAACGCGCCTACAGGGCGCTCGTTCCAAACCAAAAATGAGGAGGTCAAGGTCAAAATCACCCGTTTTATAAGTCCGAGTAATCTTTTGCACGCAAAAGAAACTCGGTCTAATGAACGGGTTCTTCCAACCTTGCTCCACAAAGTTTGAAATACTTCCGCCTCAACCGGCGAAAGCATTTCAAACTTCGCTCCGCCAGTTGAAAGAACCCGTCATCCGCATCCACGCCATACCTTCATCCCCCTGCCGCTCATTTCCCCGCATTCTTGACTTATCTAATGCTTCCGCGTCGCCGCGAAATCATTAGATAAGTCAAGAACCACTCCATTTTTTCTAAAATCCTTTGCCGAAATAGTTCGGCAAACGATTTTAGAAAAAATTCCGTTTGCGAGAAAACATCGCTAGATACAGGTGGTACCGGATGTTGTTCTCCTCATTCCCAGAGTACCTACCCATATTATGAAAACTATGTGTATCTGAGTTTCGGATACTTGCACCACGCCACACAGCCTAATGTACATTTGTACACCATCTGAGAGCGTTCCTGCTTGGATTTCACAGGACTATTTTAAAGCAGCGTAAATATGATAATAACCTATACCAAAATCTCATATTCTTTGGTGAAACATTGACCGCGCAACCAGTCTAGCCTCTCGGCTTGCACCAGAGAGAATTTACAGCAGAATATGCGGTTTCGGGTTCTCGTCGAGTTTTCTTACCAAATCTATTCAATTGTAAGTCTTGCTAAAATTTAACCAATGAATCTTACGATTCGTTCTCCACCTTTTTCAATTTTTCTTGATTAGGGAAACCAATTTGAACAATGTTTCATCTTTTATTCCTCCACATAATTTATTTTCGTTTTGACTGGTCAGGAAACAAATCATCCTGTTTTCCTAAATTCAAAAGTGACAAACAACAAGTAAAACTTATTATGATATTCCTTTCTAACTTGAACCTTGCATGATGCGACATTGTACAAGCTTTTATTCAGTTTTTCGTCATGCTGCTTTATTGATATGCTCAGGACAAGAACAGATATGCGCATGAATTTTATCTCTGCATAAAATTCTATTTGCTTTATTGTCCCTATTATGTTGATTAGTTTTTAGCATCTTAAAAAGATGTTTTTTTGTTTCTGGTAAAACCCAAAACAGTTACACATATCAATTGATTTGTTCTAAAAGAACAAAGGGATATTATGTAAAACATGATAAAGAATTAAATAGAAGTTAGGTTTACTCTAAAAGAGCAAGGTTTGCCAAATAGCAATTTGACAGCAAAAAATGATGTGCCATTCTAACAGAACGGTTATTTTTCAGAAAGCATCTGAAAATAGTAAAATACTAACCATCCTAAAAAGACAGAGTTATCAAGACAGCGGTCTTGAAAGGATAATCCCCATTAATATCATACTTCAAAAATTGTAAATTTTTGTAAAAAGATAACGGAAAATAACACTCATTTTCGATTTTCTATGTAAAATCTAAGTGTATTTTTTAGTCAAAACGAAAGGGAGTGTTTTTATGAATCAATCGTTTATTGAATTAATGGAAATGTTGGAACAAAAGTATTTTTGTCCTGATTTGCAGTTTCAATATTATGATTTGGATGAAGAACAAATAGATAAACGGCTATTTGATGAAGAAGATTTAAAAATTCAATATAATCAAGAGCAAAATTTAGAAAAAGGGATTTTTTATTTACCTGCATTTTATGAAGAACCTGTAAACTTGCCTATTTCAGGAACGAAATTTATGCGGTCGAGAGTGGAATATTATTGCGGAGACCTTGCTCAAGTCGTTGTAGAAATTGGTTATTGGAGACTAAAGCCCCATGACTTGCAACACAGGGATTATGTCGTAACTGGAAGAAATAAAATCGGAATTGCATATTGGAAAGATGAAAGAAAATGGGCATTATTAAACCCAAAAGACTGGAATAAACGAAAAGAGGAACTGGATGAAGATATCTCCAATCCATTGATTCGACAAATCGAACTGGAGTTTTTTGATAAACTAATAGATGCTCGAAAAGCAAGAGAAACCTATGTAACTTACGAACAAAGAAAGCATGCAAAATATCTATTCGACTGTTTAAATGACATTAAGTGGTACTTAAAAAATATACCGATGCTTTGGTCAGTGTTTAAATTATATCCAAAAGATATGTTCAAACACATTATGGACCGAGTAGATGCCGTTTATAGCCAAATACTTAATAATGCCATTTCTTATGTAGAGGAACTGGACGAAGAGAAAGTCCTTGTCAAAAGAGAATCCGAAATGAATGATTTAGACATTGCTCTAAGACCTCTTCTTCGCGATGGCTTCGAAGTAGTGGATAATCAAGTCTATCCAAATTTCTTGCGTATGTACTTTGAAAAGCAGCAAACCGACTATTTTGCCAACCTTGAAACCTTGCAGGAATATAAAAAAATCGCTTGTAATCTTGCAGGAAAGCACCTGAAAAACGATAACAAGGAAGAAGATGAATTTGTTACCCTAGAAAATGTGGAAAAACAATATTTTCAGAAATTGTAGATTCATAATGGATGAAAAAACATCTATTTTAAGTAACGGGTTCTTTTTTGAAGTACAAAATGTTAATTATTTTTAGCAAAAACCTCAATTAAATTAGCACCTTAATTACAAGCAAATTTGGTATAAAAAATGCTCGGAGCAAAAAGGCTCCGAGCATTTTTGCTATATCATTTATTGAACTAAAGCACCCGATAGTTTAAGTACAATATTTCACAAACTTTTTTAAAGTCCCCCATTGCTGAATATTTGAAAAGCCCTCTTAGTTATGATATCTCCCTTGACAAACCAAAAAATTATTAATTTTCCATGCAATAATACATAATTGATAAAAAAATACCAGATACTTGTTATAGAATATAAAATTAATCTTAAAAAGGAATTGATTATATGGATAATAAAAAGGCTGCAAAGTTAACTGCGGGTGAGTTAGCACACTGTTGGGAACAGTTCATGAATAATAGTATGTCAAATGTTGTTTTGGAGTATCTTACCCTAACATCAGAACTAGAAGAAGTTAAATCTCTTTGTAGTGAGGCGGTTTCTATTTCTAAATCTGCTGTACAATTTTTTGAATCTGTTCTACGAAGTGAAAACTATCCAATCCCTAAAGGCTTTAACATTAAAGATGATTTAAACCCAAATGCCCCTAAGATGTATACGGATGTTTTTATACTATTTTATTTAAATAATATGTCTAAAATTGGAATGTCCTTAACAAGTATGGCACTATCCGATTCAGTAAGGGAGGATATCCGCAATTTTTTCCATGAACAATTAAAAAACGTTTCAAATTTATTTGAACGTACAACAACTATTCTATTAGAAAAGGGAGTATTTGTAAGACCTCCTTCAATTACCTCCACTCATGAAACAAACCCAATTGCAGATAAAGGATTTTTGGGTAACTTCTTTAATGATAATCGAGAATTAACGGCAAGAGAAGCAAATGAGCTACACAAAAATGTTTTTATGAATTATATTGGTAAAAACTTATTAATTGGATTTATACAATCTACATCTAATCAGCAATTAATGAGTTTATTGCAACATGGAAAAGAATTATCTTTAAATATTATAGACAAATTAGGTGATATTTTAGTTCAAAATGATTTGCCTATTTCAATGACTTGGGATACGAATGTTTTGGATGGTAAAACATCTCCTTTTTCAGATAAATTAATATCTTATCTATTAGACCAACTTAATCGTGATGGTATCGCCAGTTATGGATATAGTGCAGCAGTAAGTATCCGAAAAGATTTAAAAACTACATATGCAAAGATAATTGCAGATGTGTATCAATATGAAGAAAATATAAAAACCTTTATGATAAAAAATGAGTGGATGGAGAAACCTCCTGTTGCACTAAATAGAGATAAGCTTGCTCAAGACTAAAAAAAAAATAAAGCTACCAAAGTACGGTAGCTTTTTTGTTTTTCAAAGGAGTATTCCAAATCTCCTTTAAGAAATGGTGAGTGTACTAGATATATGAAAGCCATTATTCCACTAACCTGCCAATTAGTTTAAGTAGAAATTTTCACAATCTATTTTAGAATTAAATAACTTAATCAAAATAAATTACATTTTCTCCTTTTGTCTAATCGTTTGTACATGCCCATTACTTTCTTTTAAGTCTTTCAATGAATATACCCATCCCCCTGGGTTATTAACTAGTGGATGCGGTTCATTAGGAAGGTCACACAGCAAGCTTAAAAGATAAAATTTATATTTTGGTGCCTTATCAAATTCAAAATCTCTATAACGATTAACAATATAATTAATGAGATTTGCTTTAACGGTTTTGGATATTTCTATCTTTTCCATTTCATTTCTCCACTCTTTCATTTCAAGAGGGAATGTTTGAATAATCCTATAAACTGCATCCATTACACCACCATTAGATTTTCGAAATGTGATGTATTCTGTAGGTGTATAATTATAACCTTTTGCGATTGGGTGAGCATGAATAAAATACTTTTCAATTAAATGTATTGTGTCCCCTGCTGGTACTGATAAAATTGGGGAATTTTCATCGACTAATTCTTCTGATTTTAATACCGCTCCCCAAGAATCATTTATTTTTTCCTTCTCTTTTTGGCTTTCTTTATACTTTTCTATATCTTCTTGTTCCTTTTGTATGCGCTCCATTGTTACTAACCAATTCCCTGATTCTTCAATGCTAGTTACTAATTCACTAGCATAAGAATTAAATTTTTCCACTTCACTTATTTCGTCAAAGTATAATAATAGCTCATGATTTATGTTCAATCCTTTATTCGTAAAATTAGCTGAACCAACAAAACATCTTTTAGAATCAATAAGATATACCTTGGAATGTAAATCTTTCAATGCTAAAACTTGAACACCATTTTCAATAAGTATTTTTAATGCATCTAAACTATTGGCTTTTTCGATAAAAGACTTGCGTTCAAATCTCGTAATAACTCTACAATTCACATGATGTTCTTTTATTATATGGACTAACTTTTCTGCGCTATTTAGGCTCATAAACGGGCTAATAATTATAATTTCCTTTTCGCTCGTTTGTAACACTTTGAATAACTCTTGTTCTAAATTGTTCTTTAATAACTCCATCAATTTCACCCCTACAAATCATTTTACTCTATATTTTTTTTGGTCACATTATCTAGCAAATTCTGGACATCTTTTATTATCAACTTCTAGATATTATAAGCTAGCTAAAACAATTCCGTTTAATATCATGCTCTTTAATATATTCATAGAAAGAACTGCGAGAAATTTTTGTGATGTTTGTAATTTCTTTCACGGTTTTCTTCCCTTCCTTGTATAGTTCAATTGCATGCATCAAGCTACCATTATGTACTGTGTATTTTTTGGGTTTCCCATTATATTTCCCAGCAGCTTTCGCTAATGCGATGCCTTCTCTTTGGCGCTCTAGCAATTTTTTGCGTTCCTGGTCGGATACAAATGCCAAGGTCGTTAATAATTGGTCTTCCAGCAATTTTCCCATGTCACCCATAGCCTTGAATTTTCGACTGTCAAACAGCTCTTTATTTTCTAAAATCACAATATCTGCACCTATTCTTCTTGTGATGTCTTTCCATTCCTGGATGATAAGGTCATAATCTCTGCCAAGCCGGTCCAGAGCATCTAGAAAAACGCTATCCCCTTCTTGCAGTCGTTCTTTCAATGTTCGATAGCCTTCTCTATCGAAGTTTTTTCCTGTTGATTTATCGACAAAAGTATTTTCTTCAGGGATTCCCATTTCCTTAAACTTTATTAACTGTCTTTCCAAATTTTGGTCACGAGTCGAGACGCGAGCATAAGCAAATTCCATGTTTTTCTCTCCTTACTTTTCGGACATGTAAAACGGACATTAGAAACAAGATAATAGGTTTCGCCCTGGGTCCAAATTCGATTTTGAAATTTCGTCCGACGAGGTCTACCCTATTCGGACATATTTCATTTCTATAAAATAAATTCGAATCCTTTTTAGTAAAAAAGAAGAAGAAAATGTAATTCGAAATAAAAAATAGTGTTTATGGGGATATGATTTTAAATAAAAAAAAGCCGATGGATGCAGTAAAAAAAATCATGGCAACCAACCTTACCTGGGATGGTCTTTGCTATTTTTTATAAACAAAATGCACCGCAAATACGGTGCAAATTGATATGTATTCTTTATGAATAAACAATTTCCCTGATATAATCTAATAAACGAAAAGGAGGAATTTCACCGTTCACTGTATAACCGAAGTTCTCCAGAATTTTTCGTTGGTACTTATCCAATTGTTCTTCTTGGAATATATACGCATCTTTCTCAGAAGGAAGTCTAAGATAATCTTCAAAACTTCCATCAATTGTAGAAATTTCAGGTTCATCAGTGTATAAATTGTTTGTAGCTTGCCATGCATGGCGTAACTCATGATAAATATTACCAATTAATAGAATAATTTCACTAGGCTTTGTTTCTATCTTTTTATCATATAGAAATAAGAAAATCTTGATTTTCTTTAAATCAGAAATGGTTATTCCTGAAGTTGAATTCTCCCCTGATAAAATTTGTTTATACTGCTCTTCACTCATTTCAGGGTTATTTTTTTGCTCCTGCTTTAGTCTTTCTCTATTTTTATAAAAATCAATAGTAAAGTCTAAAGCTCTATATTCATCATCCAATAGAGCAATGCATTTACTTACTTTGAATTCCAAGCTCTTGTTTAAATTGCGTAATTTCAACCCCAAATCTACTCCCCATTTCTCTTCTATTGTACTACTCCCTGTGGAGCTATCTCAGTAATAATTTCTTCAACTACATTTATTATTTCGCTCATCCTTGTTTCTTTGAGAAGTACAATATCCAAACTTTCGACTAGCTTACCTATAGGGTCCTCCAAAGATGACCACTCTTGGATTAGTTTGTTTCTTGTTTCTTTAACCCGTTCACTAGCACGATATTGGGTATCTAAGATGTGATTTATGGCTTGTTGAGGTTTATCTATATCACTAAACATAATCTTGGGTTTAAAATTTGCTCTGAAGTGTTGCTTCTTGCCGAACTTATTTAACCTTAATAAACCTAAGGCAGTTTCATAAGCTGAAAAATAACAATCACATAATTCCTTTAACTCTTCTAATCCCAAATTTGGAAATAGTGATGATAAAATAGTTGGGTCCAAAAAGTAGGATTCAATTGCATATTCGTATAGAATTTTTATTCGCTCTTCATCTATTGTTACTCCGTTATCAGTACCTTTTTTAACTAACGAAGCTTTTCTAGTTGGTATTTCTTCTCCATCAGAATCGGTTAACACCCAATATGGTGTTCTAACTACATCTTTATGTAAGATTTTAGCATTAGCATAAAAATCCATTTTATCAAAACCGTCTGTTTGTATTATATCAATCTCTTTCATCGTAAAATCGCTGTTTAAGCCCATATTTAATGCAACTTTGTTAATTAATGCAGTGATTAAATTGTTATCGTCTTTTCCTTCTACGAACAATACCGCATTCTTATTTAGGATGTCCGATACTTGAATACCAAGCTCTTCAATAATGTTGGTTGCAGTAGCATGCATAATACTGGATACTCCACCGACCTTATTTATACAATGAATATTTTGCTGGTCAATCTTGCTAATAATAATAGGTGAGTGGGTAGTTAACAATACTTGATTCTTTTTACTTATTTTCACCAATGTATTAATCATTTTTCGTTGAAGTGAAGGATGCAAATATACCTCTGGTTCTTCAATAAGTAAAATTAAATCGCTGTCATTCATCATTTTAATATAAGTTTGAAGTATGGATAAAATCATCATACTTTGAAGTCCTGTTCCACAAGATAATATATCAATTTCCTTATGTGGCATATCCCTATCTATAAGCACTGTCTTGTATTTAAAATCGAATTTAAAACCTTCTTCAATTTTAACCTTTACAGATAGCGTATCGGTACTAATTGCTTCCTGAAAGAGTGTAGTTAAGTCATTTGATAAATTTCGGCATTGTTCCTCTTCGTTAGTGGATATAAGTGCTTTTATTTCTCCATAAGTTAATTTACCTAATGAATTAGGTATCTTTACGAAATTTTCCTCTTCCTGTTGTCCTTGCAGTAATGATATTAGTTCTTTCATATTTGATTTAGTTCCAGCAGTAGTTTCTTTATCGGGTGTTCTAATTGCAGAGATGACTTTGATAGGGGGTATTAATTTACAGAAATCATTTTTCGCAACGGTGGAGTCATTACATAGTTTATATACACCGTTTCCTCGTCTTGGCTTGATTAACTTAATAGTTATACTGTCATTTTGCTCTAAATCCAGACAAAACTTTTCAGTGGTTTCAGAAAACTTTTGTAATCGTTTTTCCTCTAATTTACGAAGTTCTCTTTCCTTTAGAACCTGGTTACCTTCGTTCTCCATAATTTTAAGCATAGTTTTGTTATACATTGATTTGTAATTAAAATACCGTTCAATGTCTTCGTTAACGATGCTAGAGAAATGCAAGCTTATTTCAATATTTTCTTCTTTTCCCATATGAAAATCGTCATCATTAATTGTTTTGTCTCCATAAAAGCACTGTATTGCGTCCAATAAGGCTGATTTACCATAATTATTTTTTCCGACAATTGCTGTTAGGTCATCAATATTCGCTACAATATGGCTAATGGACTTGTAATTTCTAACCTCAACTGTACTTAATTTCACTTTCATCCCCCTATATTTCGCCAATATTTTACATTCTTTAATTATAAGGGATATTTAGAAAAAAGTGGTGCAATAAAATAACGATATTGGATTTAATGGTGTCATTTATAATTAATAACAAAACTCAAGAAGACCCTGAATTCATCATTAAAGCCCAAAATAACTTGTAATTTATTTCAGTTTTCGAATAACCAAGAGTTATTTCCCTTTCAGTCTTATTTTATAGTTACCTTTGATTAATTTATGTAGTTCATCCTTTGGATTAGCTACGATAACACTTCTTACATAATCACAGTCTAAATCTGCCCCATTATGTTTAAGTCCTTTTTTATTTCCACGAAGAACCACTTCTCGGATGCTGCTCGTAAATGCATATTCTTTTATTATCCATCTCTCCAAAGTGTCTGCCTCAAAGGATTCTACAACTTGAATAAAGTGTTGTAAACGCCTTATTTCTTCTTTAGCACTTGGAACCGTTAATATCTTCAAACAACCACTCCTTCCTAATAAAAAACCAATTCGTCAGGATGAGGAAAAATACCTTTCGACAAATTTGTGAATATATTTGAATGTTGTTGCAACCTTTTTCTAGTTTAGTTAACAAAAGCTAATGTTAAAGCAGTAATCGCTGGGGTTGTCTCTCTTTTCTCTTGTTCTTCAACAAACAGATTAGTATAACAACAACCCATCTCTAATTATTTATTTTTTTGGCTGTTTTCGCATAGATTGTTGCTATCTTGACCATACTGTAAAAAGGTTGATATAATGCGGTCAGGAGGCGTTCAATTATGTGGTTAGATGTTTATGAGCAGTTTGGCGAATTAACTGATTCTGAGAAGATAGCGTTGTTCAATGCAATGAATCAAGACCTATTCCCAGATGACCCAAGCAGAATTACGAAGCTATTGAAAGATATTCGTGAAGCTCGTTTTGCGTCAGGAATGGGTTGTCTTCATTGTGGAAGCACTTCTGTTAAGCGGAACGGCAAATACAAAACACGCCAACGTTATCTATGTAAGGATTGCGGGAAGACCTTTAACGATATGACAAACACCCCGTTTTCAGGTTCTCGTTATCCCGAAAGATGGGTTAAGTACATTGAATTAATGGTAGAAGGCTATACTTTGCCTAAAATCGCTGAACGCCTTAAAATACACATCTCCACTGCATTTTATTGGAGACATAAAATCTTGAACGCATTAGGTAGTCTCGGATTTGACCAACTCAAAGGGATTGTTGAAAGCGATGAAACATTCCTTAAAGAGTCTATGAAAGGAAAACGAAAATTAACACATAGAGAACCGAAAGAGCGTGGTGGTAAAGACCAAAAGAGGGGCATTTCCAACCTTAAAATTGCAGTGGTTGTAGCCCAAGACCGTAATGGTAGTGTAGTTGCACGAAAGGCTGGTCGTGGGCGTGTACGAGCAGAAGAAAAAGATGCCGTAATTGGGGAACATATAGACCCCTCTGCTTTGTTATGTACAGATACAGCAACGAATTATAAAAAGTTCGCTTTGATTAAGGGGTTAAAACACGAAACGGTTAATGTCAGTAAAGAAGGGTATGTCAAAAAGGGTTTATACCACGTTCAACACGTCAATAACTTTCATAAACGCTTGGAAGATTGGATGGTTAGGTTTCAAGGTGTAGCTACCAAATATCTTGATAACTACCTCTACTGGTTCCGTTGGCTTGAATTAGGGAAAAACTTAGCATTTGATAAACGAGTAGAACAAATGCTTGTTTCAGCCTGTCGAAAATCTAATAAGACTACTGTTGAAATGCTAAGAAGTGCATAAAAAAAGACTTCGTACGAAGTCTTAATTAAATCGAGATTCTACTAATTCAATTAATTTATCAGTCATATCATTTGAAACGGTATAGATAGTATTTGTATCTTCCGTTTCCATAAATGTGCTTCTTTGTCCTTTTTCGCCTATCCATAAATATAAACTTTGTTGATTGTCCTTATCATAAACGACATCCATATAAAATTCGGGGGCAGCCATATCAACTATACCAGGTTCTCTTACTGCACTTGAAAAGATGACTTGAAAGGCTTTTAAGGTATCTTTGTCATCAAAGGTGATTTCATTGACACCGTTTGTTTTTGAAATGCTAATGCTTTTAAAATCATTTTTGAATGATAGTCTTTTATCATTTTCCGATTTAGCAGTTGGATTTGCAGAGATTTCAGTAGTGATTCCTTTCGATTGACAAGCAAAAAGAATTGAAGAAATGGATATTATGAAAACCATCAAAAGAATATTTTTCTTCAAGTAAAATTACCTCCAAAAGTTTATTTTTAACTACCTTTCTATTTAGACGAGTCAAATCCTCCAAATGTTTCTATAACATAACTTTAACTTAGAAACCTATATACAAAAAACAACAAACTTTACGAAAAAATCCATTTTTTTAGAAATGAAAAATATGTAGCGATTGATATACTAACAGTCATTCCGTACTTTCCCTTTAGAGTGGTTTAAAGGTCATTCCAGAGGCTTAAAAGCTTTTCATAAAGAAATGGGGTGAAAAGCAAATTAAACGGCTAAAACGGACGTTTACCGTCCTTCTAAAGTGATGAGTTTTTCTAAGTGATGATTCCATCTCTTTTCATTTGATTGATTAAGGCTTCCACCATATAGGAGCTCTTGGAAATCTTCCTATCCTTTTTATAAATGATGTCGAATTTTTTGACTCCTTTTCGTTTTTGAGTGTTGATGTAATCCTCCAACGGTCTGTTTATGCTTTCAGGAAGTGTCATTGTTAATCTGGTGAATATATCTTGCAGCTCTTCTTTTTGTAGAATTGATTTATGTTCTGTTTCATACTTTTTTTCATTTGCTACAGTTTGTGCTATGGATTTACTATCTGCTTTTTTTTCATCTAAATTTATATCCACGATTTCGTCCAAACTATCCAAATAATTTTTTCCTTTTGCCATTATTTTATCTCCTCCCATATTTTTTTATATGCTTCTATTAATTTTTTATTTTCTTGTTTAGGTTTCACCAATGTCACAGGCAATGACTCGTATCCGAACGCTTTTGAAGATTGAATGCTTTGCGGAATGAAGGTGTTGCAGAAATTATATCCATAAGTCATGGCGGTCTGTTTTGCCATTCCTAAGATTTCACCGTGGATTGTTGTCTTTTCGTTGACTAAAGTTCCGAAAATACCGCCGATTTTTAAGTTAGGATTGTGCTTTTCTTGTGCCTTTTTGAACTGCTTTAGGACTTTAATTAAACTTCTGAACCCGAAATTTTCAGGCTGAAACGGAATTAATAGTTCCACAGGAACACCCACATTAAAACAAAGAGTGTTTAAGACTAGCAATCCCATGTGTGGCGGTGTATCAAATAAGATGAAATCATAGTGTTCAACTAAATGACCGCATGTGGTTTTTAATAAATCTAGGGGTCTTCCGTAATGTTCAATATTGGTTAACACATCCATTTCAATATTGCTTAAATCATCATTGGCAGGAAGAATGTCGATTCGTCCATCGTCATTTTGGTATACTTTGACAATCGCTTCTTCTGCTTTCACTTCTCCAATTAACACATCGTAGATGGTGTATTCGAACTTATCAGGATTCTTCCCGAATGCCGTGGCTGCATTACCTTGTGTATCCAAATCAATGATTAATATTTTTTTGTTTTTGATGTTATCTGCTTTATCTCTTAAAATTGAACCAGCAATCGAAACCGTAGAAGTCGTTTTTAATGTTCCTCCTTTGTTGATGGTGCTTACAAAGACACGCGCTTTATTATTTTTTGTTTGATTATTTGCCATTGTTTTTTCCTCCTCACCCGAAAATGGGTACATGTTTCTTTCATTGATTTTTGAAATAGTCCTTTTATATTTCAAAAAAAAATTCATATTTCATATTTCTTATTTTTTAATTGAAGGTTCTGATAGCGTGATTTTAAAAATATTAACTCATATTTCACATTTCATATTTCATAAAAAAAATGCAACCCAAAACGGATTGCATCTTTTATCATCTATAGAAACAACAATGGCTTTAAAAAGATTTCTTTTTCAGTTGCTTCATTCCCTTTTAAGATAAAAAAGAGCTGATTATTTCAGCTCTTTCCCTTTTATCATCTTGTTTTATTTTTTGGTCGCAATGCCTGATGAAGTTCGTGGACTATATCATGCACCATTTCACCAAATTCTTCGCAACTTTCATCAAATCCTCGTCTTTTAACTTCAGCATTCGCCAATGTGACGATTTGCAATTCTCTTTTCATGAAATCTTTATTTGGCTTCATACCTTTATCTGACCAAAAATTTTTTACAGTTGTCATGTACATCACCTCAATAATTTTTCCAATTATAAAACAGGATTCATGAAATGGTGATTTTTTTTTGACTTTTTATCATGTATTTCATTTAAACGAACAACCCATAAAATCTTTAAAAAGATACATTTTCAGGAAGAAACCAAAAAGTGTGTCTATTTTGTATAGTGCTTGTCCAACCGCCTATTCAAGAATGGCTCTATATCAAGGTTTTGGAGTAACGCATTCAAAATATATGACATTAGAAATATGATTTCGAACTGTTTTTTCGCTTATGAATAAATCACTCGCGATTTCCTTAGTCGTTTTATCTTGGACTAACAGTTCAAATACTTCTCTTTCTCTTTTGGTTAATAATGGCTTGTGAGTAAATTCATTCTCCTTCAAGTAGTGTAACCCTCCTTGCCTTTGCCAGCTATGAACTTTGGGATGGGTATAGTTATAGTCTGAATATATTATGTAAAATGACACCTTGGAGTGACTGGATTTACGGAAATTGGGAAAGGTTTTTTCTGTTTTTATATTTCATAATCCATTAGGATTATTTAGCAATATAACAATGCTTATTTTTAGGTAGGTACCCTGAAAAAGTTACTCGAATTTAGAACATTCATCTTTAAAAATCCATGATATAATTTAAGGAAATAAATATGTAGTAGTAAATTTCTGTTATCTAAGGAAGCTTTGGTGATAAAGATGGACTTAAACATAGAATTTCTTACAAACTTACATAAAGAATTGCTTCACGAAATGTACTATGATTATGAAGGAAAAGGCACAGTCTGTATAGACATAGTAACAATTATGGGCAGCCTATTTTATTTCGAACAACTAACGAAAAAAGCAAGAAAAAATAATTATTTAAGCATTCCCGTTTTTCACGCTAGTCTTTGGGAAAAGGAGAAGATACTTTTAGAAAAACTCATCGATTGGATAATGGAAGAACCAATTCACCTTCAATTTCAATCGATTGATGCTGACCTTTTTGCGCCTTCTTTCTTCCTGCCTAATAGTCATGAGGTAACATTATTTTTGGATGATATGGAGTCACTTTTCGGTATTGTAAATAATAATTATTCCACTGTACCTATTGCCTCAGATTATATTCGGCTATTAAACAATGAAAATGAGAAGGGAAAGCAGGAGAAACTAGCAACTTTTCTACGAGATAATGTATCTGATTCAGGAGAAATTATTAATTTGCACTCTGCAATTTTCAAGAAAATGAGAAGACACCAATCGCCACTAAGCACTTGCGTACTTCTATCCATCGCAGCAGCAAAAACATACTTTAACGGTGGCAGCAAAATATACGTCTATCAAAATAGCAAAATTAATAGGAATGTTACTATCGATTCGAATATATTGCTAAAGTCTACCCATCCGAAAACCTTTAAACTATTAAACGATCTCTTTACAGATCTAGACCTTAATTTAGCGATTCAAACTCCAATATTACATAATCCTATCCATACGGTCATCAACCAGATGCCAAAAGAACTTAAACTACAAATTAAAAATACAGTAGACTGTGTACGAATAAAAAGAAAAGGGAAAACGTCTGTCACCTTACCATGTGGAATTTGCCTGCCATGCCTGCATAGGAAAATTGCATTATCGGCAAGTAATAATGAAGTGTTTGATACATTGTATGAGTATGATTATGGTCAAAGAATTGCTGATATAGAAAAAGAGGAAGATGTACGAATTCTAACAGAGAATCTGCAGCTTCTAGAAGCTACTATTGATTATTTAGAGACTAACTTAAGCGAACTAGCTAGCGAAGAACAAAATATAGCAAAGGAATTTGGTTTCGCTTACCGTCAATTCAAAGAAAAATATTAGCCGAAAAAAGACCACCAAAATGGCGGTCTTTTTTTGATTAATGATCACTACCAAAGAAATCCTTAAATGCCTGGAACGTTGTTTCACGATTCAGTACAGCAATTGATGTTGTCAATGGAATTCCTTTTGGGCAAGACTGGACACAGTTTTGAGAGTTACCACAGTTAGCTAGTCCACCATCTCCCATAATCTCTTTAAGTCTTTCCTCTTTATTCATTTCCCCTGTTGGATGGGAATTGAAAAGTCGAACTTGAGAAAGAGGTGCTGGTCCAATGAAATTTGATTTACTATTTACATTTGGACATGCTTCTAAACAAACTCCACATGTCATACATTTCGATAATTCATATGCCCACTGACGTTTTTTCTCTGGCATTCTTGGACCAGGTCCTAAATCATATGTACCATCGATTGGTATCCACGCTTTTACTTTCTTTAGGCTATCGAACATGCGGCTTCGATCGACTTGAAGATCTCGAACAACAGGGAATGTTCTCATTGGTTCCAGACGAATTGGCTGTTCTAATTGATCAATAAGCGCCGTACATGATTGTCTAGGTTTTCCATTAATCACCATCGAGCATGCCCCACATACCTCTTCTAAACAGTTCATATCCCATGAAACTGGGGACGTTTTTTCTCCCTTGCTTGTCACAGGATTTCTGCGAATCTCCATCAGAGCGGAAATGACGTTCATATTAGGACGATACGGCAAATTAAATTCTTCTACATAAGATGGTGAATTAGGGTCATCTTGTCTTGAAATTTGAAAAGTTACAGTTTTTTGTTCCCCCATTTTATTTCACTCCCTCTTTTTGCTTTGAATAATCTCTTTTTCTAGGCTTAATCAATGATGTATCGACATCTTGATAATGGAAATCAGGCGCTTCGTTTTCTCCCACGAATTTAGCCATTGTTGTTTTTAAGAAATCTTCGTCATTTCGTTCTGGGAATTCTGGCTTATAATGGGCTCCACGGCTTTCATTTCGGTTATATGCACCGATTGTGATAACCCGTGCCAGCTGAAGCATATTCTGTAATTGACGAGTAAATACGCCTCCTTGGTTAGACCATTTCGCTGTATCATTTATATTAATGTTTTTGTATCGCTCTAATAGCTCTTGAATTTTATCATCTGTTGCAAGTAGTTTATCGTTGTAACGAACAACCGTAACATTATCGGTCATCCATTCTCCTAATTCCTTATGAAGAACATAGGCATTTTCTGTTCCATCCATTTTCATGATATCCTGCCATTTGGATTCTTCCTGTTTAATGGCTGAATCATATAGGGAAGACGATAAATCTTCTGCACTTTTACTTAATCCACTGATATATTTAACCGCGTTCGGACCTACGACCATTCCACCGTAAATCGCTGAAAGTAAGCTATTCGCCCCCAAGCGGTTTGCTCCATGCTGAGAATAATCACATTCTCCAGCTGCAAATAAGCCTGGGATATTCGTCATTTGATCATAATCTACCCATAATCCACCCATAGAATAATGAACAGCTGGGAAAATTTTCATCGGAAGTTTACGAGGATCCTCGCCAGTGAATTTTTCATAAATCTCGATAATACCACCAAGCTTAATATCTAGCTCTTTAGGGTTTTTATGAGATAGGTCTAAATACACCATGTTTTCCCCATTAATGCCAAGCTTTTGATCAACACAAACATGGAAAATTTCACGCGTCGCAATATCCCTTGGCACAAGATTTCCGTATGCTGGATATTTCTCTTCTAAGAAATACCATGGTTTTCCATCTTTATATGTCCAGATGCGACCGCCTTCTCCACGTGCTGATTCACTCATTAAACGCAGTTTATCGTCACCTGGAATTGCAGTTGGGTGAATTTGAATAAACTCTCCATTTGCATAATAAGCGCCTTGCTGATAAACAACAGATGCTGCCGAACCTGTGTTAATAATAGAATTCGTAGACTTCCCAAAAATAATTCCAGGGCCACCTGTCGCCATAATAACCGCATCTGCAGGAAAAGACTTAATCTCCATTGTTTTTAAATCTTGAGCCTTAATCCCTCTACATACACCCTCTTCATCGGTTATAATTCCGAGGAATTCCCAGCCTTCATATTTAACAACAAGTCCATCGACCTCATATCTTCTTACTTGTTCATCTAACGCATATAATAGCTGTTGTCCTGTAGTTGCCCCAGCAAAGGCAGTTCGGTGATACTGTGTTCCTCCAAAACGGCGGAAATCAAGCAATCCTTCAGGTGTACGGTTAAACATTACACCCATTCTATCCATCAAATGGATTATTCCAGGGGCTGCTTCAGCCATTGCTTTAACAGGTGGTTGGTTTGCTAAGAAATCTCCACCATACACTGTGTCATCAAAGTGTTCCCATGGAGAATCCCCTTCTCCCTTCGTATTAACCGCTCCATTTATACCACCTTGTGCACAAACAGAATGGGATCTTTTTACAGGTACTAGGGAAAACAATTCTAAAGGAGTCCCTGTCTCTGCTACTTTGATTGCTGCCATTAATCCTGCCAACCCACCGCCAACGACGATAACTTTCCCTTTCTTCATAACAAACGTTCACTCCTTCATCTATTGCTCTACTAATCTACTATTATTAAACAAACGCAAATATTGCTCGTACACCTACAATTGTTAATGCAACAAAAATCCCCAATGTTACATATGTATTAATTCGTTGTGATTTAGGAGAAACAGTAATTCCCCAGCTAACACAGAATGACCATAATCCATTAGAGAAGTGGAAAATTGTAGAAATAACTCCTACTAAGTAAAACACTAGCATCCACGGATTTGCCAAATTTTCGCTCATCATTTCGTAGTTTACTTCTTGCCCTAATTGAGCAGCTACCCTTGTTTCCCATACATGCCAAACAATAAAAATCAATGTAATAATCCCTGTCACCCTTTGAATATAAAACGTCCAATTTCGAAAGAATCCGTAGTTTTTTGTATTATTTTTGGCTGTAATCGCAATATAGATTCCATAAATTGCATGGTACAATATTGGTAAAAATATTACAAAAATTTCAAGAAAATACCGAAAAGGTAAATGCTCCATAAATCCAGCTGCTTTGTTAAAAGCTTCTGGACCATTAGTTGCAAAGTGATTGACAACCAAATGTTGGATCAAAAATACTCCTACAGGAATTACTCCTAATAAAGAGTGAAGCCTTCTGAATAAAAACTCTCGATTTGCTGCCATAAAATTCCCCCCTAATTGATGACATACTCCCTTTGCCTATTAAGCGATAACAAAACCAAAAATTCTTACAATTTAGTGACAATTTAATTGTACTCTTAAAAAAAATTGCGGTCAAGAAAACGGATACATTAAATAAATTTTCTTCCGCTTTTTTTCTATCTATATGTAAGGAAAAAGTAAAAATTTCCTCCTTTCTATTATTCGCATAAATTTAATATGCAAATCAAATAATAGAATCAATAACAAAGTCATTTAATTACACTTTTTACTTTTAAATATATTTCATTGATTACAGAAAAGGGCATTTGCTTTCAACATTTCAACAAGAGTCAGATACCCTGCACTTCAATCAACAAAGGAACGTTAACCATCTTTTTTTGTTATAGCGCAATAACCGATTCTAAATGACTTTTCCAAATTTTTTAGCAATCCTAATTTAAAAATCATTCTCTTTTCTTATGATTTTTTTTCATTTATACAGTATACTATTTAGACAATATATTTTATTCTATTTTATTTGGAATCCATACTTTTTACATAATCGTTGTATGGAATAATCCTTCATGACTTAATACAATTGCTTTTTAAGGAGACTAATTCTTCTAAGTTAGTGAATATAATAGAATGGTAGAAAGAGGAGAGCATATTGAGTAATTTAACATCCGTAGAAGAAAAAACACAGGTAGAAACGGATCCCCTTACTGTTCCCGCATATGGATACGAATTAATTCGAGAAATACTTATCCCTGAATTATTAGGTCGAGATACTCCTGATCTCTTATATTGGGCAGGTAAACGTATTGCTCGCTTATTTCCTTTAAATGCAGTCGAAGAAGCTTATGTCTTTTTTCAAAAAGTCGGATGGGGACATTTAGAAGTAGTTAAACAAACAAAAAATGAAATTACCTATCACTTATCCAGTGAGCTCATCGAAAAAAGATTAAAGGAAAAAGGGAAATGTACATTTCAACTAGAAGCAGGCTTTTTAGCACAACAATATGAGCAAACAAAAAAAGTCATTGCGGAAGCCTTTGAAGATCCAAAAAGAAAAGATCAAAAAATCACCATTACTGTTCGATGGGATAGCAAAGATTCTGTAGAAGAATAAAGAGTAACTCCAAGTGACTAAAGGAAGTTTTTAGCTAAGCACTAAAACCCTTTTGTCCACTTGGAGTTTTCTTTTTACCGAGCAGTAACTAAGCAGTATAGCTTTAATTTTTCACATGCTCCCTATTACGAAACACGATGTGCTTAGAGATATAGGGACCTCTACTAATTATTATGCATTTACAGGGATTTTACTTAATTCAAACGCATCATGTAATGTTTCTACCGCTTTTACCATCTTAGCTTTTTCGATAACAGTAGATACTTTAATTTCTGATGTACTAACCATTTTAATAATGATTTCTTCGGCAGATAATACTTTAAACATATCTGCTGCAACCCCAGGATTAGAAATCATTCCAGAACCTACAATGGACACTTTTGCTAACCCTTGCTCAGAAGTAACTTTATCATATCCTAATTCAGACTTATTCTCTTCTAGCACTTTCAATGTTTCTTCTAAGTCACTATCTTTAATCGAAAAAGATAGGTTAGTCAACTGATCATTCGTAAGACTTTGAATAATAATATCTACGTTAATATGATGAGATGCAAGTGTTGTGAAAATAGTAGAAAGACTTGTTAACGGATTTCTTAACCCAAATACCGTAACACTCGTAATATTATCTTCAAATGCAACTCCACGTACGACTAAATTTTGTTCCATTGAAACTTCCTCCTCGATGATTGTTCCTTCTTCTTGTTCCATACTTGAGCGAACCACTAACGGGACTTGATAGTTTTTGGCATATTCTACCGCTCTTGGATGCAGTACCCCTGCCCCTAAATTAGCTAATTCTAACATTTCATCGTAGGAAATAGCTAATAGCTTTCTAGCATTTTTAACAAAACGAGGATCGGTCGTGAAAACACCTGTAACATCGGTATAGATATCACAATTATCTGCTTTTAGTGCTGCTGCAATAGCAACGGCTGTTGTATCTGATCCACCACGTCCAAGAGTGGTAATATCGCCTGTTTCTGTAACTCCCTGAAAACCTGCAACAATAACCACTTTTCCTTGTTGTAATTGGTCTTGAACTTTTTCCGTTTGAATGTTTAAAATTCTGGCATTTCCATGAACATCCTCTGTTTCAATGCCTGCTTGCCAGCCAGTATAAGAAATAGCCTCTACTCCTTTTGCCTGTAAAGCCATAGCCAGTAAGCTGATTGTGATTTGCTCCCCAGTTGAAAGTAATACATCCATTTCTCGTTTAGATGGCTTTTGATTGATTTCATTCGCTAGAGTTACAAGAGAATCTGTTGTTTTTCCCATAGCAGAAACGACAACTACTACATCATTCCCTCGATTTTTTTCTTCTAATACTCTTTCTGCTACATGTAGAATTCTTTCTGCACTACCTACTGATGTTCCACCAAACTTTTGTACAACTAATCCCAAAGTCATTCCCTACCTTCTTGTAATCTTAGAGGTTTCTATTCATTTCTCATTGCTTTTCTTTTATGTAAGGATGTCTTCGCACTTATAGCCTAGAGGATACAAGTATCGAAAAAGCGAATAAAAAACAATAAAAAAAAGCAATGAGAATATCTCATTGCCGTGCAGTCCTTTAAATATACTAAATATGCACAAACAGTGAGATAGCGCTCCAAAACAGGTCCTTGTTTTGACAGTCTTACATTTATTCAATGCAAAACCAGTATAAAAAGTCATGAGAACTTTTTTTACTTCGGCGATCTATCCCTTTCATAATTCTTCTCTGAAGCTCATTCTTCTCCGAATTATTACTCTTGAAGTTCGCACCTCTACCTTCACTTATTAAGTTATAAGTTGCCATCATTATAGCACAGTGTTTTCATTCCGACAAATATTATTTTTCTATTCCTTTAATTTAGAAAGTAATTGTTCTGCAACATTTGTCGGAATCCCAATTTCCAAAAACTCTTCTATTGAAGCCTCTTTCATTTTCTTTACAGATCCAAATGTTTTTAAAAGTAATTTCCTTCGTTTTTCTCCAATTCCAGGAATGTCATCTAATAAAGACTGAAAAGCATTCTTCCCTCTTAATTGACGGTGAAACGTAATCGCAAAACGGTGAACTTCATCTTGGATTCTTTGTAATAAATAGAATTCCTGACTATTGCGTTCAAGTGGAATAATCTCTAAAGGATTTCCAAAAAGGAGCTGAGAGGTACGATGCTTATCATCCTTGACTAAACCAGCAACTGGAATATCCAAGCTTAATTCATCTAGCAGAACCTCTCTTACTGCTTCTAAGTGTCCTTTACCTCCATCAATTAATAGTAAGTCAGGAAGTGGCAATCCTTCTTTTAAAACACGCTGATACCTTCTGCGCACCACTTCTCGCATCGACTCATAATCATCAGGGCCTTTTACAGATTTGATTTTATATTTGCGATATTCACGTTTAGCTGGTTTTCCATCGATAAAGACAATCATTGCTGATACAGGATCAGTCCCCTGTATATTACTGTTATCAAATGCTTCAATGCGAAGAGGAGTATAGATACCCATTTGTTTCCCCAGATTTTCTACCGCTTTAATTGTTCGCTCTTCGTCTCTTTCAATTAATGCGAACTTTTCCTTTAAAGCATTCTTCGCATTTTTATTTGCCAATAATACAAGTTCCTTTTTTTGTCCCCGTTGCGGTTTCGTTACTTTCACCTTTAACAATTCCTCTACGATATCACCTTGAATATCGTCTGGTAGATAAATTTCTTTTGGTTTAAAGTGATTTGCCTTTTCATAAAATTGCCCGAGATAGGTTAACATCTCCTCTTCAGGCTCTTGATAAATAGGGAAAGTGCTGACATCTCGTTCAATAAGCTTACCTTGACGGATAAAAAACACTTGGACACACATCCAACCCTTGTCATAAGAATAACCAAAAACATCTCGATCCACTAAATCCGTCATCATCATTTTCTGCTTTTCCATCGTTGCTTCGATATGCGCAATTTGATCTCGATATTCCTTTGCCCGTTCAAAATCTAATTCACTTGAAGCTGCCAGCATTTTTTCAGATAACTCTTTTTTTATTTCTTGATATCCACCATTTAGGAATTTTGTAATATCATCTGTCATCTTCTTATATTCTTGCTCAGAGACCTCGTTCACACATGGTGCTAGACATTGTCCAAGATGATAATATAAACAGACTCGATCAGGTAATACATTGCATTTCCGTAAAGGATAGATTCGATCAAGAAGCTTCTTTGTTTCATTTGCTGCTTGAACATTTGGATATGGGCCAAAATACTTCCCTTTGTCCTTCTTTACATTTCGCGTTGTAATGAGCCTTGGATGTCTTTCCGCCGTTAATTTAATAAACGGATAGCTTTTATCATCTTTCAGCATAATATTATATTTTGGGTCATGCTTCTTAATCAGATTTATTTCTAAAATAAGCGCTTCGATATTAGAAGAGGTTATAATATATTCAAAATCTTCTATTTCATTGACAAGCCTTAACGTCTTTCCATCATGAGAGCCTGTAAAATAGGAACGGACTCGATTTTTTAGCACTTTTGCTTTTCCTACATAAATAATCGTGCCTTGTCGGTCCTTCATTAAATAACAGCCAGGCTGATCAGGTAAGATCATTAATTTATTTTTAATGATGTCGTTCAATGTTTTCCCTCCCAGCATGTAAACCATAAACAAACGAACATATATACTATCTTCTCTAATTATAGAGAATTTCATCGATTCATCAAGGAAAAAGTATAGGCTGGAAATATTTTAAGAGAACGGTTTTATTTTTGGATTCGTATTGGATGGGGAAGGGCTTTTTTTGATAAATTATTTATTGAAGTTGATATTTTCTCGATGAACGCCTCTTTTTTCGGGTTTCTTCTTATTTTTGGTTTTCATTGCTTTAATAAACGCCATTTTCTTCACATTTCCTCTTATCTGTGGTTTTCATTGCTTTGATGAACACCATTTTCTTCACGTTTCCTCTTATTTGTGGTTTTCATCCCTTACATGAACGCCATTTTTTCCGCGGTTCCTCTTATTTATGGTTTTCATCCCTTACATGAACACCTTTTTTCTTTGCTTTTCCTCTATTTCTGGTTTACATTCCTTCCATGAACTCACCATTTACTAAAAAACTCATCTACATTTGGCCCACATCCCACCAAAAAAAAACTGTAAACACTTCCTCAGATTCCTGAGTGTGTCTACAGTTATTTCTCTTCAATGAAGATAGATTAATCCTTTATTAAACATGTCTTCCTAACAATTCAGAAAGAGCTTCTTTTGGTTGGAATCCAACTACTTTATCTACAACTTCACCGTCTTTAAGAACTAATAAAGTAGGAATGCTCATTACGCCAAATTTAGATGCTGAGCCTTGGTTTTCATCTACATCTACTTTAACGATTTTTACACTGTCACCGATTTCGCCATCAAGTTCTTCTAGAACTGGAGCGATCATTTTACAAGGTCCGCACCATGGTGCCCAGAAATCTACTAATACAACACCTGAACCTGTTTCTTCTTGGAATGTTTGATCTGTTGCGTGTGTAATTGCCATTTATTATTTGCCTCCTTATTTGATAATCTAACAATATCGAAAGTATACCATGCTTTCAAAAATGATACTAATAATATGTTTCAAATATCATTTTCCCCCACTACTTGATAATACATTCAAGTTAATTAAATCGTTGCATTGTCCCACTCTTTAATCAAGGCAGGGATTATTTCAAAGAGATCTCCTACAATCCCATAATCAGCTACTTCAAAAATAGGGGCATTTGGATCTTTATTGATGGCAATAATCGTTTTTGCAGATGTAACACCAACAAGATGCTGAATAGCTCCTGAAATGCCACAGGCGATATAAAGGTCTGGCGCTACTGTTTTTCCTGTTTGCCCAAGTTGGAGGGAGGCATCACATACTCCTAATTCTACTGCTCCTCTTGATACACCCACATTTCCGCCGATTACTTCTGCTAATTTCGTAATCAAGGCAAATCCTTCTTCATTTTGAATTCCCCTACCAGCACCAACGATAATGTTTGCATCCACTAAACCAATAGCATCGCTCTTTTTTTGTTCAAGTCCTATCAATGACGCAATAGGTGTATCAAGCGTAACTTCCAAGAAACGAATGACATTTTTTCTATCCACGTTCTTCCGTGAAGTTGACCACTTTTTTGGCTTAATCGAGATGAGAAAAGAGGGATCATTTATTTCTACTCTTTCGATTACCTTTCCAGAATAAACAGGCCGGCTAAAGTACAATTTGCTATCATGAAATTCGAAGCTATCTATATTTGAATAAAGGGGGATATCTATTTTTTCACTAATATAGGGGGAAATAGCTCTGCCCATATCTGTGTGTCCACATAAAAAGATAGTTGGCTTCACTTGATCCCATACAGATAAAATTGCCTTTGTGTACAATTCACTCGTAAATCTAGCCAGCAACGGATGTTCAACAATAATGATTTGGTCGACATCGTTTTGATGCAATTCGGATATCTCTTTTTTTATATCTCCGCCCATTAATAAAAGGATTATCTCTGCCTCCCTTTGCAATTGCTTTGCAGCTGAAATACACTCGAGGGTAATGGAGGCAATATTCCCCTGCTGAAATTCTCCCAGAATAATTATCTTTTCTTTCATTACTAATTCCTCCATTATTATCATTGCAATGACTTTATCAATTTTGCTAATTTTTTTACCTTTTCTTGTGTCTCCCCTTCAAGCATCGTCTGTCTTCGTTTTAAGTGTGGATACGAATACAGGTGCAGATTTTTTTGTAATGACAATTCATTTGACTCCTTGATTAACAGAGGCTTCTTTTTCGCTTTCATAATTCCAGCAAGGGATGGAAGTCGCGGAACATGTAATCCTTGGGGAATAGTAACTAAGAAAGGAAAAGGAACACAAAATGTTTCTATGTCCCCATCAGCATTTCTTTTAATTATTGCGTTCTCTTCCTCTTGGTCGATGCGGATTGTTTTTGTAAAATAGGGGATATCTAATATAGCTGCAACACGAGGTCCTACTTGACTGGTTGCTCCATCTGTCGAAAAATCGCCAGCTAAGATTATGTCAAAATCAATCTGCTGCAAATATTCAGCAATCTTTCTAGCTATGGAGGTCGGTTCCTCTTCCTTTGGGTTAGATTCTATTAATACAGCCCGATCTGCACCCCTAGCCAAAGCTACTCTTAATTGCTTTTCTCCTTCTTTTCCACTTACCATTAATACGGTAATTTCCCCACCATATCTCTCCTTGAATTGCTGAGCCTCTTCTAGACTTATTGCATCTGGTGGGTTGATGATGAAGTTACTCTCCTCCACAAAAACTTGTCCAGATTCAAGGACTAAAGAAGCTTCAGGGGATGCAGTTCTTGATAATAAAACAACTAGCTGCAACGTTTTATTACTCATTGGCTTCTTCACTTTCTTTCTTCAATTGTCTTCTTAATACTTTACCAACTGCCGTTTTCGGAAGCTCTTTCCTAAATTCATAAATGCGCGGAACCTTAAAGGATGCCAACTTTCTTCGCATAAACTGATTGAGTTCTTCTTCATTCACCGTCATTCCTTCTCGTAAAACAATAAATGCTTTAACCGTTTCTCCTCGATAAGAATCTTTTACACCAACGACGGATGCTTCCATAACAGCTGGATGCTCATACAAGATTTCTTCTATTTCACGAGGATAAATATTAAAGCCACTGGCAATGATAATATCCTTTTTCCGGTCGACAATATAAAAATATCCTTTTTCATCCATATAAGCGATATCGCCTGTTAATAGCCAGCCATCTTTTAAAACCTTGTTGGTTTCTTCTTCATTATTCCAATACCCTTTCATCACCTGTGGTCCCTTGATTCCAAGTTCTCCAATTTCTCCTACTGGTAACATTTCTCCTGTTTCTAAAGAAAAAATTGCTGCGTCTGTTCCTGGCCATGGAACACCAATGCTTCCTTTCACAATTTCATTGTCCCATAGAAAATTCACATGGGTAACGGGAGATGTTTCAGTTAAACCGTATCCCTCAACAATCTTTCCACCTGTTTTTTGCTCAAATTTCTCGATAACCTCAACGGGTAATGGAGCAGAGCCACTAATCGCTCCTTTAATCGAAGAAAGATTATATTTCATAATATCCGGGTGATTCATTAATCCAATATAAATAGTTGGAGCACCTGGAAAAACAGTCGGTTTTTGTTTATCAATCGTTTTTAGAAGACCAGTTGCATCAAATTTTGGTACAAGGATCATTTTATATACTTCCATTACAGATAATACAAGAACTGTCATAAGGCCGTAAACATGGAATAATGGCATTACTGCCAGCATTGCTTCCTTTCCTTTTTCCATCTTATATAGCCATTGTCTGCACATAGAGGTGTTAGCAATTAAATTTTGATGGGTTAGAATAACCCCTTTAGGAAATCCAGTTGTTCCTCCTGTATACTGCAAGATTGCTATATCCTCTTCAAAGTTAATCGGTACTTCTTTAAGCTGCATGTCGTTCTTCTTCATTGTTTGGGTGAAAAAATGAGTGGATTTCGATGATTGGATAATCGGAGGTTTTCCCTGCTCTTTTGCTTGGATGAAAGGATACACGAGATTTTTCGGAAAAGGAAGATAATCTTTAATGGAAGTAACGATAATATGTTCTAAATCTGTTTGCTCTTTCACTTTCTCCACTCTGTTATAAAGCATATCTAATGTAATTACTACTTTCGCACCTGAATCTTTCATAATGAATTCTATTTCTCTTTCTTGATACAAAGGATTTACCGGAACAACAATGCCTCCCGCCTGCAAAATCGCATAAAAACTAATAACTGTTTGAGGAATATTCGGAAGCATTACAGCAACCCTGTCCCCTTTTTCAATACCTAAATTCTGTAAAAACTCTGCTAATTTTAAGGTTTGTTTGTATAGCGTTTTAAAGGTCATTTCTTTTCCCATAAAATGAATGGCTTTATGCTTCGAATATTCTTTTGCGGCATTTTCCAATAATTGTGGGAGAGTATCTCCCCGATAGTAGACGTTTTTGGCTATTTGGTCGGGGTAAAGTTTTAACCATCTTTTCTCAGTTTCCAACACAATTCCTCCATTTAATTCTATTGTTGTACTAGCTTATTATATGGAAGAGAACTTTAATTGGATTATGTATAAGCCTACTTTCGACTTAATAGAAAAAATGGGCAGGCAAGCAAAAGAGGCTATCACGTATGACAGCCTCTTTTTAAGATTAGTTGCGATTCTAACCTACATCCTGAATAGCCTTTATTTTGCGTAAATCTAAATCCGTTTCGCTAATATTGGTGATTCAGTCTGCTACTATTAGATTTTTGAAAAAAACTAAAATTCTTTTTATCAAGAAATCCCTGCGCCTATTACGAAAGATAAACCGATGGATATAATCATAGAAATAAATCCGACAGCTCGATTATCATTTTTTATTTCATCATCAATTCTAAATTTTGGTGTTAAAAATTCAAAAATAAAATAGCCAATTAGCAATAGTACAAAACCATATACACCCCAGATAATCATTGTTAATAATGAGTCATTGCGCATAATGGAATGACTAAAGACATTCGCTATTCCGAAGATTTTACCTCCTGTAGCCATTGCAACAGCAAGATTCCCGTTTTTGATTTCATCCCAATTATTATATTTGGTCACGAGTTCAAAAATAGCCAAAAATACAACAAGACTTAAAATAACAACACTATAGTCTCCTGCCGTTTTTACATATTCATTTTCCCAAAATTGATCCATATGGTTTCTCCTCTACGATTTTCTTTAAAGCTGTTTTGTTTTCATAAAGTTTGTCGCTCAGGATTAAAAATAATTAATTTTTCCTTTTGAAACAACAACAATCTTTTAGAAAAAACTTCTTCAAAAGAAGGACTATTTAAATTCTACAACTGTTACGCCGCTTCCGCCTTCTCCAGCTTCCCCAAAACGGATTTTCTTCACTGCTCTATGATTTTTTAAATACTCTTGAACGCCTGAACGAAGGGCTCCTGTTCCTTTTCCATGAATAATCGAAACTCGAGGGTAGCCAGCAAGCAGGCTATCATCAATATACTTCTCTACTCTTGCTAGAGCATTTTCAAATCTTTCGCCACGTAAATCTAATTCCAAACTAACGTGGTAATCTTTTCCCTTTATCGTAGCAAGCGGCTTTGTTTCTACTACTACTTTTGGTGCTTTTATGAATTCAAGATCCTTTTCTTTTACTTTCATTTTCATAATTCCAATTTGAACTTGCCATTCTCTATCAGAAACCTTTTCTAGTAATTGTCCCTTTTGATTGAAGGTAAGGACCTTCACTTCATCACCAGGTTGATAAACATGGTTTGTATTGGATGCAACAAGTTGTTTTTTCATTTCTATATGCGGTGTTGCATCTTCTAATCGTTTTCTTGCATCGATTAATTCATGCTCCTTTATCTCCGCACGTTTTTCAAGCTGCATTTTTCTTAAATCACCAATAACAGCTTCAGCTTCTTTCTTCGCCTCTTCAATAATTTCTTTTGCTTCTCTTTTTGCTTTTTCTTGCAATGTTTCTTTCTTCTCGTAATATTCCATTACTTGTTTCTGCAAATCACGATGAAGCATGTCTGCTTGTTTTAATAAATCTTTAGCTTCTTCATGCTCCCTTTCAGCCTGCCTACGACTTTCCTCTAAGGAAGCAATCATATTCTCGATTTTATTGCTGTCTTCACTGACATGTGAGCGAGCTGCCTCAATGACGTCTTCCTTTAAACCTAGTCGTTTACTAATTTCAAAGGCATTACTTCTACCTGGAACACCGATTAGTAGCCTATAGGTAGGGCTTAATGTTTCAATATCAAATTCCACACTAGCATTGACTACCCCTTCTCGATTATAGCCATACGCTTTTAGTTCTGGATAATGAGTCGTTGCAATTACACTTGCTCCTCGTTTATTTACTTCATCGAGAATAGAAATAGCAAGTGCTGCTCCTTCCTGCGGGTCTGTCCCTGCTCCTAACTCATCAAATAAAACAAGACTCTCCTGATCAACTTTCTCAAGAATGCTTACGATATTAACCATATGAGAGGAAAATGTACTCAAGGATTGTTCAATTGACTGTTCATCTCCAATATCTGCATAGACTGACTTAAATACTCCCATTTCTGAACCATCTAATACTGGAATTTGCAGACCAGCCTGTGCCATTAACGTACAAAGCCCAACTGTTTTTAGCGTAACTGTTTTACCACCAGTATTCGGTCCGGTGATAACAATGGACTTATACGTATCCCCAAGTACTATATCATTTGCCACTACTACTTCTGGTGGTATAAGTGGGTGCTTCGCTTTAAGAAGAACAATCTTCCCTTCATTGTTGATTTGCGGTTTTGTTGCTTTTAAGCGATGCGCGTATTTTGCTTTTGTAAACATAAAATCTATCTCTGCTAAAACCGTGACAATATGCAATAATTCCTCTTCATTTTGCGCAACAAGTGCGGTCAATTGGGTTAAGATTCTGTCAATCTCTTGCTGCTCCTTGACACGAATTCCCTGTAATTCATTATTTAAGGTAACAACAGACTGTGGTTCAATAAATAATGTTTGGCCAGAAGCACTTTGATCGTGGACAATCCCACCATAATTCCCTCTATACTCTTGTTTCACAGGGATAACATAACGATCATTTCTTATCGTAATGATACTGTCAGAAAGCATTTTTTGGGCATTAGAGGAGCGAATCATACTTTCTAATTTCTCCCGTACCTTTGCTTCATTTCTGCGCAGCTGATTTCTTAACGTTCTAAGTGTATCACTTGCACTATCCAAGACAGTACCTTGTTCATCAATCGCCATCTTTATTTCTTCTTCTACTTCAACAAGTACGGTAATACTATCTGTTAAAGTGAAAAGAATCGGTACAGCCTCTTCTTCATGAAACTCTTCAATGAAACGTTTCATTTGTCTACTAGCATGAACAGTACTAGCAACATGATTTAATTCTAAAGGACTAAGCATTCCACCAATAGAAGATCTTTTCACATGGGCACCAATATCATAAATTCCATCAAGAGGAATCGTTCCTCGCATTCGATACACTTTAGCAGCTTCATCCGTTTCATCCTGCCATCTTACTACTTCATTGTAATCTGTAGAGGGAACTAATTCCTCCACTCTATTTCTTCCTAAAGTGGAAGATACATGCTCCATCAATTGAACTTTAATTTTATCAAATTCTAACGTTTTTAATACTCTTTCCTGCATGGAGTAATCTCCTTTGCTATTCTATTTTACCGATTTTTTGTCGGCACTCCTTTTTCGGTTAAGAGAGCCTATTAACATTTAATCTACTCTTTATCGTTAGCCTTTATATAAGAAAGCTAATAATTCTTCTTTTGACATGGCATTTAAAACTGTCGATTTTTTTATCCATCCTTTTTTCGCTGTAGATACACCTATCGCCATATTGTGAAGCTCGTGTTTATAATGAGCATCCGTATTAATCACGATTTTCACACCCGCATCCTGTGCCATTTTAACATATGCTGCATTTAAATCTAAACGGTTAGGATTGCTGTTTAACTCTAAAACAGTATTCGTTTCCTTCGCCAATTGAATAAGCATCTCCATATCGACATCATATCCTTCTCTTTTCCCGATTTTTCTACCAGTTGGATGGGCGATGATATCGACATACTTATTTTCCATTGCAGCTTTTAATCTGTTCATAATCTTGTCCTTAGATTGTGTAAAAGCAGAATGAATGGACGCAATTACGATATCTAATTCTTTCAATAACTCTTCATCATAATCTAAGGTTCCATCAGGCAGAATATCCATCTCAGCACCAGCCAAAATGGTAATATCCTCATACTTGGCATTCAGCCTTTTAATTTCTTTTATCTGCTTCCGTACTCTATCCGGTGTTAATCCATTAGCAACCTTTAAATATTGAGAATGGTCTGTAATTGCCATGTATTGATAGCCTAATTTACGGTTAGCTTCTACCATTTCCTCTAAAGTATTTGCACCATCACTTGCAGTTGTGTGCATATGTAAATCTCCTTTAATATCTTCCAAGGAAATTAGCTCGCTATTTTCTGAATAGCTTTCTACTTCTTTTCCATCTTCTCTAATTTCAGGTGGAATAAATGGTAGTCCAAAATAATGATAGAAAGATTCCTCTGTTTCAAAGGTTTTAACTTCGCCTGTTTCATTATTTTCGACACCATATTCACTTATTTTTTCTCCACGTTCTTTTGCTAGCTGTCTCATTCGCACATTATGCTCCTTAGAACCTGTGAAATGATGTAGTGTTGTTGCAAATTCATTTGTTTTTACTAAACGAAAGTCTATAGAGATGTCATAATCTAGTCCAAGAACAACACTTACTTTTGTTGTACCTGCCCCAATTATTTCTTTAATTGCCGGAAGTTGAAGTAGCTGGTCTTTCACTTGATTTGGATCATCTGTTGCGATGATAAAATCTAAATCTTTAATGGTTTCTCTCACTCTTCTTAAGCTTCCTGCTCTTGAATATTGGACAATGCCCTCCATTTTTGATAATGCCTCTTCAATTGAAACAGCAATCGGTATCATAAAGGCAATTGGTAGTCGTTCTGGTCTTGTTCCAGCATTTTGGAGCGCTTCTATTATTTTTTCTTCTGTTTTTTTCCCAAATCCCTTTAATGCTTGGACTTCCCCTTTTAAACATGCATTCTTTAAATCCTCAGCATTTTCGACTGATAGCTCTTTATATAATCTCGCTATCTTTTTCCCACCAAGACCTGGCAACTGTAGCAATGGTATTAACCCTTTTGGAACTTCTTCTTTCAATTCCTGTAATACGGAAGACTTTCCTTCTTTTATATATTCTTCAATAACAGCAGCTGTCCCCTTACCGATTCCAGGTAGTTCTGTTAAATCTGTTATTTCCGTTAAATTGTATTCACTTGTTTCAATCGTATTAGCAGCTTTACGAAAGGCTGAAATTTTAAAAGGATTTTCTCCTTTCAGTTCCATATATATTGCTATTTGTTCTAATAAACGAATAATTTCTTTGTTTGTTATCATCATTTCATCACCTACATGCCTAAAATAAACCTTCTATTTTACTAATCCTACCTATCATACCATGAACTGCAGCAATTCTATAATGAAGACGTATTGTTTAAAACATACAAAAAACTCCTCTAGCTACATACAAAGCTAGAAGAGTTTCCTAATTTCTATGAAGCCATATATTCAAACCATAAATCTTTTATTTTCTCAGAAAAATATGGAGTGCTTTCAATCATCCAAGCCGCTACAGAGGATTCGTCTAATTGAGCTTGTATAAAATCAATCGGAACTAAAATAGAAATATATAATAGAAGGAATAATAGCAAATACGTTTCGATAAATCCTAATACAGCACCAGCCCATGTATTTAGCTGCTTTAAAATCGGAATACTAGCAACAAAATCTATCATACTACCAAGAATTTGCCAAATAATTTTCACGACAAAAAAGATCACAATAAAGGAGAATCCTCTGTAAAAAACATCTTCTATATTAGCCGTTTGAATAAAGGAATGTAGAAAACTGCTTTCTCCTGTATTTGAATATGGAATCCATAGTGTTAATTTTTGCGATAGTGGAATGTAATATTTATTAGCAACTATAAACGCAACAATAAATCCTGTTAAGTGTATAATTTGCATAATAAATCCTCTTTTCAGTCCTCTTAGAAGACCAAAAAGCAGTAATATAACCAAAATAATATCCAACATGAACATTGTCAGTCCTTTTCTCTTTTTAATTCTTCTTCTAGTTCTTTCACTCGATCTTCTAGCTTTACATAGTCGTTTACTATATTAACAGCAGTAAGGACTGCTAGTTTATTTATATCAAGTGAGGGATTCTTGACATGAATTTCACGCATTTTTTCATCAACTATGGAGGCAACCAGTCTAACTTGGCTAGAAGGTTCTTTCCCTATTATTGTATATGGTGTTCCGTATATATCAACATTTGTACGATTTTTAGGAGTATTTGACACGCCCATGCCTCCATTCTAAAGAATCCTAGTTTCTATCATATCATGAACTATTCTCGCTAGGGAAGTCATTCGAATAGATTCTATCAACAAGACTTGTTTATAAAGAGAAAACTTTTGCGATTCCCCTCAAATAAAAAAGCATCTCATAAGTATGACTCCGAGATGCTTCTTTTTCCTATTCATTTAGCCTCTTAAAGTAGCTCCTGCTTGTTCCTTTACTGCTGTAAGTACTTTTTCATGTGCTTTACTGATTATTTCATCTGTTAATGTTTGTTCTGGATCGAAATACGTTAAGGAGAAAGCAATCGATTTTTTGCCTTCTTCCATTTTTTCTCCCTCATATAAATCAAACACCTGCACATCCTTCAATAATTCCCCACCAGCTACTCGGATGATTTCTTGAAGATTACCTGCTAGAATTTGTTTATCCACCACAAGGGCAATGTCTCTAGTTACATATGGGAAACGCGGGATAGAAGTATAATGCAATGCTTCTACTTCTACAGCGAATAATTTACTTAAATCTAATTCAAAGCAATATGTTTCTTTTAAATCTAATTCCTTTTGCATTTGCGGATGAACTTGACCTACAAAACCGATCACCTCTCCATTAAGTGCGATTTCAGCCGTTCTACCTGGATGCATCCCTTCCATTTCCGCTCTTGCAAAAGTGATTTGCTCCGATACACCTAATTTTTGGAACAAGCCTTCTAATACACCTTTTACAACAAAGAAATCAACAGCTTTCTTCTCTCCTTGCCATGGATGTGTGCTCCAAATTCCAGTAACAGCTCCAGCTAAATGTTCTTTTTCCTCTGGAAGCTCCTGTTCCCCATTAGCTAAGAAAACAACACCTGTTTCATAAACAGCTATGCTTTCATTTTGTCTTGCTGCATTGTATTTAAGCACCTCTAAAAGCTGTGGTACAATGCTTTGACGTAATAATGCACGTTCTTCACTCATAGGCATCGCAAGTTTGATGGGATTACTTTTCTCTAAAGCAAAGCTATGTACTTTTGCTTCATTTGTTAAAGAATACGTAATCGCTTGATATAGTCCAGCGGATTCCAAATATCTACGTGCCATACGGCGCTTCTTCTGATAAGCAGTTAAGGCACCTGGTGTAGATGCTCCAATAGGCAATGTTTTCGGTAAGTTATCATACCCATAAAGGCGTGCAACTTCCTCAATTAAATCTGCTTCGATGACAATATCGTTTCTTCTAGTAGGTACAGTTACTGTGAAGATATTGTCTTCTACTTGTGTTGTAAATTGAAGACTATCAAAAATAGCTGTTACTGCATTATTCTCTAATGATGTTCCTAATGTTTGATTAATTTTTTCTAACGTAATGGAAACAACTTTTGGTTCGGCAGTTAATGTATCAACCGCTACTTCCCCTTCCAGTACTTCTCCACCAGCATATAAATGTAATAACTGACAAGCTCTATCTGCAGCTATACGAACTCGATTTGGATCAATGCCTTTTTCATATCTAGCACTCGCTTCACTACGTAAACCAATTACTTTTGAAGATCTGCGAATTACTTTGCTGTCAAAATAAGCGGATTCTAATAAAACAGTTGTTGTGTCAGATTGCACTTCAGAATTAGCTCCACCCATTACGCCAGCAACAGCAATTCCGTCTTTCCCATTAGTAATGAGTAAATTATCTGCTGATAACATTCTTTCTGTTTCATCAAGCGTTGTAATTTTCTCACCGCTTTGTGCTTTTCTAACGAGAATTTCTTTTGAACCGATTTTATCATAATCAAAAGCATGCAGTGGTTGCCCATATTCTAATAAAATATAGTTTGTAATATCTACCACATTATTATGTGGGCGAATTCCTGCTGCCATTAATTTTCCTTGCATCCATAATGGAGATGGAGCGATTTTAATATTCTTTATTACTCTTGCCGTATATAATGGTGTATCTGCATTCTCTTCTACCGAAATTTGTATATAATCAGATGCCTTCTCATTAGTAGTTGGATATTCTGTTTTAGGTAATTTTACTTCTTTACCTAAGATTGCAGCTACTTCATAAGCTACACCAAGCATGCTTAAACAATCAGCACGGTTAGGAGTTAAGCCTAGTTCTAATACAGCATCGTCGCGTTGTAAATATTCTAATGCATTCTTACCAACTTCAACATCACTCGGAAAAACAAAAATACCTTGTGAATATTCTTTAGCAACAATTTTCCCTTCAATGCCAAGCTCTTGCAAGGAACAAATCATTCCGTTTGATTCTTCCCCACGAAGTTTTGCCTTTTTAATCTTAAAGTTACCAGGAAGAATGGCTCCTACTTTAGCAACTGCTACTTTTTGGCCTTTATCTACATTTGGAGCTCCACAGATAATTTGAATCGGATCACCTTCTCCAACATCCACTAAACACTTATTCAATTTGTCTGCATTTGGATGTTGCTCGCGTTCTACTACATAACCGATTACAACATTTTTAATTCCTTCATCGAGGACTTCGACACCTTCCACTTCGATTCCGCTCTTTGTAATTTTTTCTGCTAATTCATCAGGATTAATGCCATTTAAATCTACATATTCATTTAACCACTTATAGGATACTAACATTTTTTCTCCTCCACCCTTAATATTCCGGTACTGAAAATTGTTTTAAGAAACGCACATCGTTTGTATAGAAATGACGGATATCATCAATTCCATATTTCAACATCGCAATTCGCTCTGGACCCATTCCAAAGGCAAACCCAGAATATTTCTTCGAGTCAAATCCAGACATTTCTAATACATTAGGATGAACCATTCCAGCTCCTAGAATTTCAATCCAGCCTGTTTTTTTACATACACTACAACCTGCTCCCTTACAGATAAAGCAAGAAATATCTACCTCAACAGATGGCTCTGTAAACGGGAAAAAGCTCGGACGCAAGCGAATTTCTCTATCTTCACCAAACATTTTCTTCGCAAAAACTTCAAGCGTTCCGATTAAATCACTCAGCATAAATTGGTGGGAATGGGTTGCATCATCATTATCACGACGATACACTTTACCAGGACAAATGATTTTAACTGGTCCTTTCCCTTTATGCTTCTCTAGTGTTCTTGCTTGCATCGGAGAAGTTTGTGTTCTTAGTAATGTTTCTTCTGTAATATAGAATGAATCTTGCATATCTCTTGCTGGGTGATCTTTGGGAAGATTCAATGCTTCGAAATTATAATAATCATTTTCTACTTCTGGTCCCTCTTCTACTGTATATCCCATACCAATAAAGAGATCTTCTATTTCTTCCACTACTCTTGTAAGAGGATGGTGGTTCCCTACAGAAACTGGACGCCCAGGCAATGTAATATCAATTGTTTCAGATGCAATTTTCTCATGGACTAGTGCTTCTTCTAGCGCTTTCTGTTTCGCTTCAATATGACTTGTAATTTCGTCACGAATAACGTTTACTAATGCACCCATTTTCGGTCTTTCTTCTGCAGATAGCTTGCCCATCCCTTTCAGCACTTCTGTGATCGGCCCTTTTTTACCTAGGTATGCAATACGAATTTCATTTAATTCTTTCATATCATTGCTGTTTTCAATGCGTGTTAGTGCTTCAGCTTGCAGTTCTTTTAATTTATCTTCCATTACATTTCCTCCTTATGTATTGTTTGTTTTGCATGAAAAATGGCATAAAAAAAACCCATCCCCAAAAAGGGACGAGGTTATTGTCGCGGTACCACCCTAATTAACTTGTTTCTTAAAACAAGTTCACTTCATTTGGATAACGGTAGTCTATACCGGTACATCTTTACATCTTTCTAAAAAGAAAAATGGTCCCGATGCCGACTCAGGAGGTGAACTTCACTCATGTTTTTAATAAAAATGCTTTCAGTCTGCGGCATTTTCTCCCTACATTAAAAATCATCAATTACTTTTCTCCATCAATGTCTTTATTCATGTAATTTGGTTTTAATTATAATATATATCTAATCAGTTTTCAAATGCCTTTTTAGCCTTTGGATTAAACGAAGACTTTATTTAAAATAATACATTAAAATCCCCGCTGCAACCGCAACGTTTAGAGATTCGCTTTTCCCGAGGATTGGTATATACAAATTGGTATCTGTCTTACTTAGTACTTCTTTACTTACACCATTTCCTTCATTCCCAACGATTAAACAAAATGATGCTGTTTTTTCTGTTTCTCGATAATTTCTACCATTTTCAAGGGCAGTACCGTAAACTGGGATATTTCTTTCCTTTAATGAATCAATAAATGTTGGTAAATTTGTTTTTACGATCGGCAGATGAAAATGGCTCCCTTGACCGGATCGGACTACTTTTGGATTGTAAATATCGACTGTTCCTTCTCCGATAATAACAGCATCAATCCCTGCTGCATCTGCTGTTCGGATAATGGTTCCCATATTACCAGGATCTTGAACCTGATCAATTGCAAGGAAGGTTTGGGCTGTTGACAATATTTCCGGAAGTTCAAGTTGTCTGCATAAAGCAAGAATTCCTTGTGGTGTCTCTGTATCTGAAAGCTCTTTGATAATTTCTTTTGTAACAATGGTGACCGGTATATCGCCATAATCCCAAGCAGGTACATCGATTTCCTCTGATATAATTAAATCGATAATAGCATCTGCTTTAAATGCTTCTTCAACAAGGTGAAAACCTTCCACCAAAAATGTTCCTGTTTTATCTCTTTCTTTTTTTGTTAATCGTTTCTTCCATTCTTTAATTTGTGGATTTTTTACTGAAAGTATGTGCTTCACTTACTCTTCTCCTTCATTATCACCAAATGATCTCATATTCCTTCTATTATAGCGTAAATAAAATACATAATAAACGGCATTAGTGAAATGATAAAAATAGATGTGTACTACAAAACGTCTATTCAACGTCATTTACAAATTGTAATAGTTTGCGTTGATAGATAACAAATGGAAAGAAGGGTGCTTATTATGAATTTAAATTTACGTAATGCAATAATCCATAATGTTTCTGGAAATTCTCAAGATGAATTAAAGGACACAATCGTGGATGCTATTCAAAATGGGGAAGAAAAAATGCTGCCTGGTTTAGGCGTTTTATTCGAAGTGATTTGGAAAAATTCTTCTGAGGAAGATAAATTAGAAATGCTGCAAACATTAGAAAGTGGACTAAAGTAATCAAAAAAAGAAGGAGACGTCTCCTTCTTTTTGGTTCAATTCGTTATAAAAAACTATTCATTTAATGCATGTAGCTTGTGTGCTGTTTCTTTCGTTGCTGCATATACGTCTTTATAAATCTCATACACTTTTTCATATTTCTTCACATTTTCAGGGATTGGCTGAAACTCTTCTTTATAATGAACAAATTTTTCTACACATTCACTCATTGTTGGGAACCAACCTAATCCAACAGCGGCGATCATGGCAGCTCCTAAGCCTGGTCCTTGTTCAACTGTCAAATTAACGACTGGTGCATTAAAAATATCTGCTTGTATTTGGAGCCAAGCGGTGTTTTTCGCTCCTCCGCCTACAGAGACAATGCGTGTAAACTGCTTATTTGCATTTTCCTCCATAAGAATCTTACTATCATTCAAAGAAAAAGTGATTCCTTCTATGACAGCGCGGGCAAAATTATCTAAAGTATGTCTTGCGTCCATACCAATAAAGCTGCCTTTTATTTGGCTATCTGTATAGGGAGTTCGCTCACCCATTATATAAGGAGTAAACAATAAACCATCTGAACCGATCGCAACATTATCCATATTAGCGAGAAGCTGGTTATAGCTTTTATCTGCAGCAAATGTATTCTTAAACCAGTTTAAGCTATATCCAGCTGATAATGTGACCCCCATGGAATAAAAGCTGTCCTTTATCGCATGATTGAAATAATGAACTTTTCCTTCATACTCTTGTTGTCCATCTTGTTCATAGGAAAGGAATACACCGGATGTTCCAATACTAGCTAATCCCATTCCATCTTCTACTATACCGGCACCGACTGCTGCACACGCATTGTCTGCTCCACCAGAAAAAACAGCGATTTCAGTTGTAAAGCCATACTTTTTAGCAAGCTCTTTTTTAATCACGCCTATTTTGTCAGAAGACTCGACAAGCTGAGGGAAAATGGATAAAGGAAGCTCAAATAATTCAGCGATGGATTCGCTCCAAACCTTTTCTTCCACATTTAACAATAAAGTTCCTGCCGCATCTGAATACTCCATTTGCTTATTGCCAGTTAAATAAAAGCCTAGATAGTCTTTTGGCAATAAAAAGTCTGTTGCATTTTCCCATATTGTTGGTTCATTCTCTTTTACCCATAATAACTTAGGCAAAGTAAATCCTTCTAACGCTTTGTTCTTTGTAATACGAATCACTTCTTGGCCCGCTTTATCCATTATTTCTTGGCATTGCTTACTTGTTCTTACGTCATTCCATAGAATCGCATTTCTTAGCGGTTCCCCATTTTCATCCAATAAAACCAAGCTATGCATCTGTCCAGAAAAGCTGATTCCCTCTGTTTCGGATGCTGCATCTGGAACTGCTGCAATGATTTCTTTTAGCACAATATTTAACGCTTCAATCCAAACGTTTGGATTCTGTTCACTATACTTTGGCTGTGGAGTCAAAAGCTCATATTCAGAGCTCTTCGTTATAAGAACATTTCCTTCTTTATCTATTAATAATCCTTTTAATGAACTAGTTCCTAAATCAATTCCTATTACATATGACATTTTAATGCGCTCCCTTCATAAGATAAGTGACAAATGACGAATAAAGGGATGCCTCATAGAGATTTAGACCTCCACAAGTATATCTAGTAGATTGTTTATGATTAGCTACTACTAATAAATATACTTGTGATGCCAACTCCTTCTACCTGAGACACCCCTTTATGGTGTTACACTTATTATTTTTTTATTGTATTATACTAAATAATCATTTAAACGAGATTTTAAGAATTCTAGATGATTTGGCTCATTCTCGATTTGATCATGTTGTAATGCATATTCTGCTAATGTTTTTAAATTTTCTTTTCCTTCCACAATGGATTTACCGATACCAGTTGTATAGCTTTTATATCTGCGTTCAATCTCTTTATCAAAGAATCCATCTTCTTTTAATTTTGCTGCTGATTTTAATCCCCGAGCAAAAGTATCCATACCAGCGATATGTGCAAGAATTAAATCTTCCATTGCGAATGAAGAACGGCGGACTTTTGCATCAAAGTTGATACCACCAGGAGCAATTCCTCCGTTTTCTAGCACTTGATACATTGCTAGAGTTGTATCATAGATATTTGTTGGGAATTCATCTGTATCCCATCCAAGCATAATATCTCCTTGGTTCGCATCTAAAGATCCAAGTGCATTGTAGCTTCTAGCTACTGCCATTTCATGTTCAAAAGTATGTCCTGCTAATGTAGCATGGTTTGCTTCTAAGTTTAGTTTAAAGTCTTTATCAAGATTATATTTTTGTAAAAATGCCATTGTAGTAGCTGCATCAAAATCATATTGGTGTTTGGAAGGCTCCATTGGCTTTGGCTCAATTAAAAATTGAACATCATGATTCAATTCTTTTGCATAATCAACTGCCATATGGAAAAGACGAGCCATATTATCTTGTTCTAATTGTAGATCTGTGTTTAGTAAAGACTCGTATCCTTCACGTCCACCCCAGAATACATAGTTTTGTCCACCAAGCTTTTTGCTGATTTCTAATCCTTTTTTCACTTGAGCAGCAGCATATGCAAACACTTCTGCATTTGAAGAAGAAGCTGCACCATGTACAAAGCGAGGATTTGTAAACATATTGGCTGTATTCCAAAGTAATTTAATGCCTGTTTGATCCATTTTTTCTTTAATTAAGTCTGTGATTACATCTAAGTTTTCTAAGAATTCCTGAAGTGTTTCTCCTTCTGGAGCAATATCCACATCATGGAAGCAGAAGAATTCAAAGCCCATCTTTTCCATTAATTCAAACCCAGCTTCTACTCTATTTTTTGCTGTTTCCATTGGTGTTTCGCCAAACCAAGTACGAACATTTGTAGCTGCTCCAAATGGATCTGATCCATCTTGTGTTAATGTATGCCACCACGCTAGGCTGAAACGCAAATGTTCTTTCATTGTTTTTCCTAACACCACTTCTTCTGGGTTGTAGTGACGATAAGCGAAGATATTTTCTGTTTTTGGTCCTTCATATTGTACTTTTTTAATCATTGGAAAAAATTCCATGTTATTCCCTCCTAATTGTTATAAATAATATTTTTTCATCTTCCTTTAAATAACTATTAATTTACAATTCTATTAATCCATCTTTAATTTGTTAGTTCGATATACTAACTGATTTAATCATAAATCCAACTTCATTTTTTGTCAAGCGCTTACAAGTGCTTTTTTCTTATTTTTATTTATAAATTTGATAGAAGTATTTTAATTAGTATGGTAACCTAACAATATGAACATAGTTATTAACGGATTAATTAAGTTGGAGGAAAATAATGGTCACAGACAAATATGTAATTAGAGAGCAAAATGCTTCCCTTGTTATGGAGCAAATTGTTCAACATGCTCCCATTTCTCGAGCAAGTCTCTCATCCAATATTGGATTAAATAAAGCAACCGTTTCTGATATAACGAAGAAATTGCTCGAGGATAAACTTATAGAAGAGATTGGTATTGGAGAAAGCAGTCATTCCGGCGGAAGAAAACCGATTCTTTTGCAATTAAATAATAAAGCAGGTCTTTCCATTGCGATTGAGCTCGGTTATGATTTTATTTCTACCATGGTTACTTATCTAGACGGAGAAGTTGTTTATTACAATAAAGAAAGAAGTACTTTTATTACAAAAGAAAATGTCCTTGCTCATGTTTCTAATATAATCGAAAAATATGAGAAAATAAGCAATCTTACAACCTACGGCATTATTGGAATCGGAATTGCCATCCATGGTATTGTAAATGAGAATAATATCTCCTTTACTCCCTATTATGATTTAGACGAATTAGCACTTTATGAAGAATTAACTAAGCTATATCAGTATCCTATCCATATTGAAAATGAAGCAAATTTAACAGCAATTGGAGAGTCCACCTTTTCAACTGAATTTAATAACTTAATCAGTTTAAGTGTTCACAGTGGTATTGGTGCTGGAATCATTATTGATGGTCAATTGTTTACAGGATTAGATGGAAGAGCTGGTGAAGTAGGTCATTCTGTACTTTATCCAAATGGCAAAGATTGTCCATGTGGAAATAAAGGTTGCTTAGAGCAATATTGTTCGGATAAAGTTCTTCTAGAGCAGTTCAGAGAAAGTAAACAATTATCAGATGTTACGCCTGATTTATTAGCCGAGCTTTACTATGCCAACGACCCATTAGTACAAGAAATTATTCAACAGCATTGCTATAATTTGTCTAAGGGAATAAATAATATTATGACCTTTTTTGCTCCAAAGGTTATATTTATGAATAGCTCTGTCGTTCGAAGAATTCCTGAAATCCTTTCATTAATCAGCGATAATCTGCATAGTTCCTTTAATCAAAACATTGTCATTGAAAATTCCCGTCTTGGTTCGAAAGCATCTTTATTCGGCGCTACCGCTCTGAATATTCGTAATTTCTTAAATATCTCCCATCTGAAAATTATCAATACAGATTAACACTATATTTCTGTGTACACTATACGGAATGATACAATCCTGTTTCTAAAAAAGATGGGATTGGCATCATTCTTTTTTATTTTCAACCTACTTCTATCATTTTTGAAACTTTTTCCGCGTCTATCTCGTTACTATCATTATATATTTAAAACGTGATACAATCGTTTTAATAATGATAATCACAATATTTTCTAGAAATTGAATGAGTATGCTATACTTGCTATACAAAATATGAAAAAGGTGAAAAATTTTGACAAAAAAGAAGTTTCATTATTGGTTACTACAGATTCTTATCATTGCTGCGATTATTTATCTCTGCACAAAAATTACGTTTTTGTTTAAACCAGTCGCAGTACTATTCTCCACCCTTTTTGTGCCAATTATCATTACTGGATTCTTGTACTTTTTACTTAATCCAATCGTTAAATTTTTGCAAAAGAATAAAATTCCTAAGACGCTCGCAATTATTATTCTTTATCTTGCAGTGATTGGAATTATTATTTTAGCAATTGGCAGTGTTGTGCCGATGATTAGCAAGCAGGTTAGTGAATTATTTAGCAATATTCCTAAATATGCTGATGATTCGGTTCGTTATTTCCAATACTTAAATGATACGAAACAGTACAAATGGATCATGAACCAAGAATATGTAAAAATAGAAGACATTACTGAAAACTTAAAAGCCTATGCTCAAACAATTCCAAGCAATATAACAAACGGAATTGGTACAGTCATTAGTACGATGACAAATATTACCATCACCATTGTTACGGTTCCATTTTTACTATTCTATTGCTTTAAAGATGGAAGTAAATTCCCAGAGGCTTTATCGAAATTCTTTCCTGCTTCCTATCGAAAAGAGGGATTGAGAATTATTAAAGATACAAGTGAAACAATCGCTGCCTATATTCAAGGACAAGTAATTGTGGCACTGTTTGTAGGAACCTTATCTTTAATTGGCTATTTGATAATCGGCCTTGATTATGCACTTGTAATGGCTTTGGTTGTGGCAGTTACTAACATTATTCCATACGTTGGTCCTTTAATTGGTGGTGCGCCAGCTGTTATTATCGCCCTTTTCACCTCACCAACGCAGGCGTTACTTGTTATTATCGTTATTACAATCGCTCAGCAAATTGAGGGTAATATTTTGTCACCATTAATCCTTGGAAAAAGATTAGATACTCACCCAGCAACGATTATTATTCTGTTATTAGTGGCCGGAAATTTAGCTGGCATTTTAGGAATGATTCTCGCTGTACCAACATACGCAGCAATCAAAACGATTGTAATCAATATTAATCGCCTGCTTAAAGCACGAAAAGCAGCGATACTAAACACACAGATTCCACCAATAGAGTAAGTAAATCATCAAAATTAAAGAGAAAAAGGGAATTTGATTAAAAAATCAAATTCCCTTTTTCTCTTATTACTTATGCAAATGTTAATGCATCAACTGTTTCACGATCTAATCTCTTAATAACTTCAACAATTAGCTTAACCGCATTTTCATAATCATCACGGTGAAGCATTGCTGCGTGTGAATGAATATAACGTGTTGCAATTGTAATAGATAAAGTTGGAACACCCTTATGTGTCAAATGAATAGAACCTGAGTCTGTTCCGCCACCTGGTACACTGTCAAATTGATAAGGTATGTTTAACTCATCTGCTGTGTCTGTAACAAGATCACGTAAGCCTTTATGTGAAACCATAGACGCATCATATAAAATGATTTGTGGACCATTCCCCATCTTACTTAACGCTTCTTTTTCCGTTACTCCTGGTGTATCACCAGCAATTCCCACATCTACGCCAAAACCAATATCCGGTTCGATGAAGTTTGCAGCTGTTTTCGCACCACGAAGACCAACTTCTTCCTGAACCGTACCAACTCCATATACAATGTTAGGATGTTCAGTATCCTTTAAATTTTTTAATACATCAATTGCTATAGCACAACCAATTCGATTATCCCATGCTTTAGCAAGCAACATTTTCTCATTATTCATAACCGTGAATTCAAAATATGGAACAACCATATCTCCAGGCTTTACTCCCCATTCCATCGCTTCCTCTTTAGAAGATGCACCGATATCGATAAAGATATCTTTAAGGTCAATAGGTTTCTTTCTTGCTTCTGCACTTAATACATGTGGTGGTTTTGATCCAGTAATTCCTGTAATTTCTCCTTTACTTGTAACAATTGTTACTCGTTGAGCAAGCATTACTTGTGACCACCAGCCGCCTACTGTTTGGAAATATAGAAATCCTTTATCGTCTATACGAGTGATCATAAAGCCAACTTCATCAAGATGACCTGCAACCATAATTTTCGGGCCATTTTCTTGACCAACTTTCTTAGCAATTAAGCTTCCTAAATTATCGGTTGTCACTTCATCTGCATATTCTGTTATGTACTTTTTCATTACTTCTCTAGGTTCTCTTTCATTTCCTGGAATACCTTTTGCATCTGTAAGGTCTTTAAGCATCGTTAATGTTTCATCTAATTTCGCCATTATTTCGACTCCCTTAATATAATTTATTCTTCATTATTATACTAGAAAATAAATATAGTACAAAGCATTAGTTATTAATAAAATGAATCTTTAATTAAAAACTTGTTTACTTCAATTTAATATAAGATAACAATGAATCCTTGCTTATATTATGTAACAATTCTTTGTTTCTATTTATTTTATTGCTTTTTCTTTTTTAAAAATATTTTTTCTCAAAATATGAAACCTTTTTAGTTCTCAATCGTAATCTATTAGTTAATCCTGAAAAATTAAGTTACTGGAGGCTCTTTTATGAAATGGCTTTTGTTAATTGTTCTGCTCGCTTTTCTCATTTACGGTTTGTTTCGAATCCTATCTTTCTTAACGAATCCACAGCGACGATTAAAGTTCGCGCAAAAGCGTGGAACATTTTATTTGTTTGATAAAAAGGACAATATAAGAATGAACCTTTTACTAACATATAAAGGACATTTGTTCGAAGGGGAAAAATACGCAGCTGCAAAAGAGGTTGACCATATCTTACTATTCCCTACTAATCCTTATAATACAAAGATGTCAAAACAAGACAAAGCCTATATAGAACAGTCCCTATTGTCTATATACCCAAAGGCTAAAATCGATTGGACACGATTTAATGAGGTAGATAAAAACACATAGAGTCTTGCATGAAAGCAAGACTCTACAATTTTCCTACTCCTTTTGCTGTAAAGCTCTTTTTACTCATGGGCTTCTTTAAAAAATTCCCTCCATTTTATAACTGTTATCTTTTCCCTTAAAATATAGACGAGGATTGCCAATGCAAACATTATTATAACAACCATCGTTAACGAAAATTGGCTGATAAACTGACCAAAAATAGTATAAAAGAAAGCCAGTGGTATATTACTTAGAAATGCTCCTTTTCCATATTCTTTTATACTTTTTCTTTTCTCTAATAAGCAAAAATTTAATAAATGATAATGAAAAACTGGAATTAACCGCAAGACGGTAATCTGCCCAAGCGTCAAATTACGATATTCTCCAAACCATCTTTTTTTTAGAGTAGATAGTTTCCGATGTGTTTTTGGCAAGCGATGAATAATGGAATAGAAAATAAGACAATTAATCGTTAAACCGATAATAGAATAGATGGTTCCAAGCGTTACTCCAAACAATACTCCTCCAGCAATACAGACCAGTATTGGAGGAATAAATAAAAATTGCCGTAGCGTATGAAATAAAATAAATATAATCGGCGCTAATATCCCACCAACTTCTACCATAACAAATAGGATTGATAACTGCTCTTCCATCTTATCACCTTCTGCTCTAAAGAATCATGCTGTTATTAAAGTGTATAGAAAAAGACAAGAGAATATGCCTAAACATTTAGTCCATATAGTACAATCCCTATTTCTATTACAGATAAGAGAGGTAAACCATACTTGAATGAAGCATGTTTTGTTTTATGACGATAGCTTTTCATACCAATGTATAAACCAAAAGCACCAAATAGAATGGCGGTAGTCCAAAGTGTTCGCTCGTTTATTCGGTATTGGTGCTTTATCGCTCTTTTTTTATCAATCATCATTAATAGGTAACCAAGTAAATTGATGAAAATTAAATAGATTAATAATAATGGTAGCACATATTCCCCTCCCTCATGCAATTAAAAATGTATAAAAAAAGAAGGTATCAAATACCTTCTTTTTTTAAAACTTATTTTAAGTTTTGTTTAGCAACTGTTGCTAATTCAGCAAATGCTTTTTCATCACTTACAGCAAGTTCAGCCAGCATTTTGCGGTTTACTTCGATACCAGCTAACTTCAATCCGTGCATTAAACGGCTATAAGAAAGACCGTTAATACGAGCAGCTGCGTTGATACGAGTAATCCATAATTTACGGAAATCACGTTTCTTTTGACGACGATCTCTGTAAGCATACATTAATGATTTCATTACTTGTTGGTTTGCAACCTTGTATAATGTATGTTTTGAACCATAATAACCTTTAGCTAATTTAAGAACTTTTTTACGACGTTTGCGTGTAACTGTACCGCCTTTAACACGTGGCATATTATTTCCCTCCTATATTGAAAAAATTACTTAATGTTGTCTAATAAATGACGAATGCGTTTGAAATCGCCTTTGGATACTAATCCAGCTTTGCGAAGTTTACGTTTTTGCTTAGTAGATTTGTTAGCAAATAAGTGACTAGTATAAGCTTTTGAGCGTTTTAATTTACCAGAGCCTGTCTTTTTGAAACGTTTAGCAGCTCCGCGGTGAGTTTTCATTTTTGGCATTTGGTATTCCTCCTCTTACTTGTCGTTTTTAGGCGCTAAAGTCATGAACATGCTTCGACCGTCCATTTTTGGATGTGATTCCACAGTGGCAACTTCTGCACAAGCTTCTGCAAAACGAACAAGTACGCGTTGACCGATTTCCTTATGTGTAATAGCACGTCCCTTAAAACGGATGGATGCTTTTACTTTATCGCCTTTTTCTAGGAACTTAATAGCATTACGAAGCTTTGTATTAAAGTCATGCTCATCTATAGTTGGACTAAGGCGAACCTCTTTAATATTAATGATTTTTTGATTTTTACGTGCTTCTTTTTCTTTCTTTTGCTGTTCAAACTTGTATTTACCGTAGTCCATGATACGAGCTACTGGTGGTTTTGCGTTTGGAGCAACAAGAACGACATCAAGATTTACACGTGTTGCAATTTCAAGAGCTTCAAATTTCGTTTTAATCCCAAGCTGTTCTCCATTTTGGTCAATAAGACGAACTTCTCTAGCACGAATGCCTTCATTTAAAATCATATCTTTGCTAATAGTTAAACACCTCCAAGGTTAATGACGAATACAACGTTCGGGTCAAGAATAATCTATTCTAGGTCACCTTCTCTAGTTTAGATACTAATTGACACTTGACTCCCAAGTTGACATCGTAGGCTTTGTAATCTTTATCATCCAAATAAAAAAGTGTGGATGAACAATTCACCCACACTTACGATAACATAGTAAGACCTAAAATGTTTTACGTAATACCTGTTAACTACTTGGAATCTGTGTCAATCAGGTGAGAAGCGGGTGCTTCTTCTTTTCCTCAAACTCGTATTCAATTTACCTTAGTAACTATATCACAATGATATCTGTAAGTCAACGAAAGAAATATCACAACGAGAAAAATTTTATCAAAATAATTGATTCAATGCAATACTTTTTATGCATAATTTCTGAAAAGCTGGGAATACAGAACGGAACTCGGACTTCCCAATCTTAAAAACAACAAGATTTCGATTGTTTTTTGGCTTTTTAAGAAGCCCGTTGATTTCCGTTTCCAATCAACTCAAGAATCCTTATCCTCAATCTATGATAAACAAAATCCTAAGAGAAAATCCTTCTAAAAATGAATGTCTAACTTAATTTGATAATTTAACTTCTTGTGTTAATTTCTCTAAAAAGTCAACATAAGCGACTGTTTCTGATTTTTGTTCGCCGTATTTGCGGACGTTTACTGCCTTGTCTTCTACTTCTTTATCTCCCACTACTAGCATGTAAGGAATTTTTTTCATTTGTGCTTCGCGGATTTTATAGCCAATTTTTTCGTCACGTTCGTCAAGCTCTACACGGAAGCCATGTCTTTGTAAGTTTTCTTGTACTTCTTTTGCATAGTCGAAGTGTACAGAAGGTGATACTGGGATCACTTGTACTTGTACTGGTGATAACCAAGTCGGGAAGGCTCCTTTATATTCCTCGATAAGGAATGCGATAAAGCGTTCCATTGTTGAAACTACTCCTCTATGAATAACAACTGGACGATGCTGTTTTCCATCTTCTCCAACATATGTTAAATCAAAGCGTTCTGGTAATAAGAAGTCCAATTGAACAGTAGATAGTGTTTCATCTTTTCCTAAAGCTGTTTTCACTTGTACATCTAGTTTCGGACCGTAGAACGCTGCTTCTCCTTCTGCTTCAAAGTAATCAAGACCAAGATCATCCATTGCCTCTTTTAGCATACTTTGTGCTTTATTCCACATTGCGTCGTCATTAAAATACTTCTCTGTATCCGCTGGATCACGATAAGATAAACGAAAAGAGTAATCTGTAATGTTAAAATCATTATAAACTTCTAATACTAAGTTTACGACACGTTTGAATTCATCTTTGATTTGGTCTGGTCTTACAAAGATATGTGCATCATTTAATGTCATTCCACGAACGCGCTGTAATCCTGATAATGCTCCTGACATTTCATAACGATGCATTGTTCCAAGCTCGGCAATACGAATTGGCAATTCGCGGTAGCTGTGAATGTCATTTTTATATACAACCATATGATGAGGACAATTCATTGGACGAAGTACTAACTGTTCATTATCCATTTCCATGACAGGGAACATATCTTCTTGATAGTGATCCCAGTGTCCAGAGGTTTTGTATAGATCCACACTACCCATGATTGGAGTATAAACATGGTTATAGCCTAATCTTTCTTCCTTATCTACAATATAGCGTTCCAAAATCCGTCTAATTGTTGCACCCTTTGGAAGCCATAACGGTAACCCTTGTCCTACTTTTTGAGAAGTCATAAACAAATCTAATTCTTTTCCGATTTTGCGATGGTCTCTTTCCTTTGCCTCTTCTAAAAAGCGTAAATGCTCCTCTAGCTCACTTTTCTTAAAGAATGCTGTACCATAAATACGTTGAAGCATTTTATTATCGCTGTTTCCTCTCCAGTACGCACCAGCAATGTTTAGTAATTTAAACTCTTTTAGTTTTCCAGTAGAAGGAACGTGCACCCCACGACAAAGATCAACGAATTCACCTTGTTGGTATAATGTTACTGTTTCATCTTCAGGGATTGCATCGATTAATTCTAGTTTATATTCATCATCCATTTCTTTAAAAAGCTCAATCGCTTCAGCGCGACTCACTTCTTTACGGACAATCTCAAGATTTTCGTTAATAATTTTCTTCATTTCTTTTTCAATAGCTGGTAAATCTTCTGGTGTTAATGATTGCTCTAAATCAATATCATAGTAAAACCCATTTTCGATAACTGGTCCTACTCCAAGCTTTACATTTCCATAAATTCGTTTAATTGCTTGTGCCATTAAATGAGCAGAGCTATGACGCAAGATTTCTAATGCATCAGGGCTATCAGCTGTAACAATTTCAAAAGATGCATCCTCTAAGATTGGTCTTTTCAGATCAAATAATGAACCATTGATTTTCCCTGCTAGTGCTTTTTTTCTTAAACCAGGGCTAATAGAACCAGCAATATCCTCTGTTGTTGTCCCTTCCGGAAACTCCTTTACTGCTCCGTCTGGAAATGTAATTTTAATTAATTCTGACATGAAACTTCCTCCTTTATTTTTCGCCATTAAGCTTTGCATGCAAGATAAGAACCGATTAAACGCAAAAAAACCCGTCCCTATACGAAGGGACGAGTTTTAAATTTGTAAACACGTGGTTCCACCCTAATTCCCAAACAATTTATTTGCCTGGCTTTAGTTTAAACAGATAACGGCTGCTGAGACCGCCAGTCATTACTTAACTCTCCTGTTCGTGACTGAAGTTTAAAGGTGGTAAGTAATCTTATCGTGTTAGGAAGTTCCCAGCATCCTTCCCTCTCTTTGAACCGTACAAGAAAACTATTGTCCTTATCATTACATGTATAAGTTATAGTTAATTTATGTACGTTATTATATGCTTTTCTAAACATAAAATCAAGGGGATTAATGGGAATCTTATTTCATTTCTGTCTGAGTGTTTACCCTTAGGAAAAAATGTTCCTTTTCTAGCAGCTGAACTCGTTCTTCAAAAATATTTATTATTGTTCGCACGATAGGCAATTCCCTATCTTCTGTATATAAATAAATTATTTTCGGAGCAAGCGCAAGCAATGGTCCTAAGGAATATGGGTCGATATAATAGCTAGAAGAAGCTAAATTTCTTTGTTCATACAGCATCATTAATTCCTGTTGGGGAATTTCTCGATATTCTGTGTCAAAAAACTGTATTTCTAAGTCAATTAATACATGGATATGATTCACTTTTGAAGCCTTTTTAGCAAGGGAATTTCGTAATGTATGAATAAAAACTTGATATTCTTGTTCCATTTTGTACTCATCAATCGATAGTTCTATGTATTTTATTAGCTTTTCAAAAAAAGCCTTTAATCGAAAGGTTACAAAGGAATCAAATGAAAATTCACTATGCATTTCAACCATAAAATTATTCATACTTTCTAAAAGACAGGTTTTTATATTTATAGCTTTTATTAAAGATGTAATGCCTTCACGCTCTTCTTCTATTAGGCTGTGAAGAATTTCTAATATACTCTGCTGTTCTAGTTCATCCATATAGAAATAACGTTTTTGTAATATTTCTTTTGCCCAATCATCTGTTTTTATATGCAAGATAAAAGCAGTTAAGCACTTTTGTACTGCTGTGTTGCTTCCATCTGTTTTAACGACTATAAATTTATTTCCGTCGCCCATTCTCTCAAACGACTCAGCAAATTTTGCCTGTTTATTCATCATACGCAAGAATTTCTTTGCATCATTTTTATCATGAAATTGAATTTCAATCAACCGTATCCCCCCTTTATAAAGAAGTCCTCGATTCCATATATATGGGGGAGAAGGAGAAAATAGACTATAAAATATGGAAAGTCATTGGCGTATGTTATTAATAAAAATATGCAGACATTTAGCAATTGCTTTTTTTAAATAAAAAAATAGACAGACCTTTTTTTAGTCTGTCTATCACCACCTGATTTGCCTTTCTCTTTAGCCACCCACATTATAAAAAGAATACGATGGCACTTACTATAATTGCATACAAAATAATGTATCCAATATACAACATTTGAAAAGAGACAGCTCGTTTTTCGCAAAGATTTCTTACGTATGCAAGCAGCCTTCTGTCCTTTGTAATATACGTATAAGTTAATCCGAATACTAATAGCGCTAAGATTATTTTATAGATTCCTGGGCTATAAAAGGATAGGAAAAAAGGGATCAACAATAGCAAAATAGTAATAGATACAAACAAAAGAAATTGATTATATCGCTTTATTAGTAATTTTTCTGCATTCGAAATTTCCGTCAACTTACACTTCTCCTTACTATAAATAAAACTCTAGAGCGAAATATTACACCCGCTTATTTTTACCTTTTACATGAATAGGTGTAGATAAATAACGAATTCTCTCCATCACTCTCATCGCTTTCATCTTTTCCTCTTCTCCTCTTTGAGAATAGGTTAGATGATGCTCTAACCCACTAAAATCAAAATTAGATGTAAATAAAGTAGGTAGATTCTCCAGCATTCTAAACTGCAAAATCGGTCCTAGAACCTCATCTCGAATCCAGCTAGACATCGTTTCTGCACCGATATCATCTAGCATCAAAATAGGCTCCCTTTTTATTCTTTCGATTTTTTCATTTAATGTACTATCGGCAATCGAGCTTTTCATTTCTCTAAATAATTCAGGAACGTACACAATCATGGAGGAAATTTGTTTTTGAGAAAGTTTATTAGCAATTGCTCCTAAAATATACGATTTTCCTACACCGAACTCTCCATAAAAGTAAATTCCTTTATGTCTTTCACCAGGTTTATAATCCTCTACAAATCGAATAGCAGCTTCCACTGCTTCCATTCTCTCTCCATCAAGATCAATTGTATTAAAGGAAGCCTCAAGAATATCCTTTGGCACATATAAACTTTTAATCAGCTTTTCTTTTTTCTTTTGATTATCTTCAGTCAGCTTACGTGGACAGCGATCATATTGAATCTCAATATTTCCTCTGATAATTACAAGGCTAGGATGGTAACCTTGCATCATATTTACACAGCCTTGAAGACTAGGGCACTTATGGCACGCCTTACTTTGATTGGCATATTCATAAAGCTTCATCATTCCAACATCAACCGCATTGGAAGTAAGCTCATCCTCATGCTCTCTTAGAAAGGCTCTTACATCTGGATGTGCAAGTACTTCCTGTTTCATTGCACGGTATCGCTCCTGAAAATTATTGCCTGCACCAAATTTCTTTAATGTATCGTTAATTCTCTCCACCGTTTGCTTCACCACCTGATTTTATAATTTTTTTATCCGTTCTTCCAGCTCTCGCTTCTTCTGTTCCAAATCTTTATCGCTTGCTTCCTTAGCTGGAGTCTTCCTTTCTGTTTTTGTCGTTTCTTCTTTACGCTGGTCCTGTTGCCCAAACCATTCTGGAATTTTTTCTGTCCGAATTGCTTTTCGACTTGACTTTGATTGTGGATTTTTTTTACCTTGCGCCCATTCCATATATTGCTTATGTTCCTTTTTCGCTAAATCCATTGCATCCTTAACCGTGCGAATATTCTTTCTGACCCATTGGCCAGCAATTTTTTCTATATAGCCCTTTGTCAATTTCATATCTGTTTTTAGCATAACATATTGTATAAGTACATTTATTACACCAGGCATTAGTTTTTGAGAAAACATAAGTTCTTCTATAATTTGCAAGTCTGTCTTAGAAGGTTCTACACCTCCTGAAACATCTTTCAATACTTCTCGCGGGGCCACATGACCTAAATAATAAATTAATTCTTCCTCTTTCGATTTTGGCTCATCGGTCGATGAATATTCCTTTTTCGGTTGCTTTCGATCAACTAACATTGGCAGCAAATCATTATGCTGAAATTGATACCAATCACGAGCTGCTATTCTCAATTCTTCTACATCAATCTCATCTTGATGATTAGTAGCACTAATAACAATATTCTTCATCTGGATTGGATCAATCCCATATATAAATGCGAGATTCTGTATCGCTTCCTTAACTTTTTTTGTAAAGGCATTCTTCGATACCAATGAATCGTGAATACCGGCATACATTAGCTCAAAGTCAAAATCCCCCTTAGAAATTTGAATGCCAGTTTGTTCTTCCTTATCGATATACATTTGATCAAAAGCTTCCTCTTCATCTAATTCATGGATTGCCCGCACAGCGCTGCCATGATCAGACATAAATACATCTTGAAAAGCTTTCGTTACTGGCTGATAACCAGGATCAGACATTTTTTCATCGGAAAAGAATTTCTTCAATCTGCCATACTGTGCTTTTCCAATTTTTCTATATAAATAAACATTTAACATACCATCTAGAAAATACTGGGCTGGTGATAGAGGAGGCTGTAATTCATAAATAAATGATCGATTTCCATCCTCTTTCTTAAGATATGTTTTTAACAGACCAATTCCTTCTAGCTTTAGTCTTGCTTCATATATGTCATTTAAACCACAACTCATGAAATTCATTAAGCTATGATGTGTATTTGTCATGGACCACAGGCGATTTTCTTCTACTTCTGCCCATAAAGTCATATATAAAGCTAAACACTTTGTCCCAATTAACGGTTGATACAAGAAGGTGATTGTCTTTCGATCGTAATCACTTAACAATCCATTTACAGCTACTCGATATCTGTCGACCGGAAGTAGGTCTTGCCAATGCTGAGACATATTGTTTCTTCCTTTCTATACTAATTCTATTTCCCTCAAAGGAAATGAAAGGCAAAAAAGAGCTAAAGAAATCTTTAGCTCCCTTAGTTATCATTTCCATGTAGTCAGTTAGTCTTTTTTTATTAATTCCTTTAGTTCATCAATAAACACATTTATATCTTTAAACTGGCGATAAACTGATGCAAAACGTACATATGCCACTTCATCAATTTTCGCCAAGCGGTCCATCACCATTTCGCCAATGGTTTCACTCTTTATTTCAGAGGCAACATTACTTCGAAGTTCTTTCTCTACTTCTGCCGTAATTTCCTCTAATTGCTTTAAAGCAACCGGTCTCTTTTCACACGCTCTAATTAGACCACGCAATATTTTATCCTTGCTAAATTCTTCACGTGTCCCCTCTTTCTTCACTACAATCAAAGGAATCTCTTCTACTTTTTCAAAAGTTGTAAATCGATTGCCGCAAGCTTCACACTCTCTTCTTCTGCGAATCGACTTATATTCATCAACTGGTCGTGAATCAAGAACGCGGGTGTTATTATGTTGACAGGTAGGACATCTCATTTCATATCAGCTCCGAATTCATTGTTCCATGTATCTACTTATCTTCATATTATATAAAATCAAAGGCTTGTACAAGTAATTATCGCAAATTCTCTTCCTTAACCTATTTTCATATAGGGAAAACTTTCCACTTTTCCAAAATGCCCTTCGCCTGCTGTAATGAATCTTCTAAAGATCCATTATTATTTATTACTTCGTCCGCAAGAGACTTCTTCTCTTGCAAAGGCATTTGGGCATTTATTCTATTTACCGCCTGCTCATAGCTTAAATCATTTCTTTTCATTAATCGAGCAATTTGAATATCTTGATCTACATATACTAAAATTGTTCGATCGACAGTTTGATTTAATTTATTTTCAAATAGTAAGGGGATATCTAAAATCACGATCTTATCTCCTGCATCAACTGCTAGTCTTTGCTTCTCATCCATTCTTCTTCTTACATCAGGATGAACGATACTATTAAGCACAGTGCGTTCCTGTTCATTCGAAAAAATGATTTCTCCAAGCTTTTGGCGATTTATGGTACCATCTAGATGTAATATCTCCTTGCCAAAATGAGCAACAATTTTCTCATACGCTGGTTCTCCTATTTCAACAGCTAATCTCGACTCTACATCAGCGTCAATAATTGAGATATTTAGTGATTGATAATAGGAGGATATTGTCGATTTACCACTCGCAATTCCTCCAGTTAAACCTACAGTTAACGTCATGTCAATACCTACCTTATTAAATTTAGTATGTAACAAATCAAAAAAAAAACACTTTTTGTTGTTTAGGTGGAATTCCAAAGGCGACTTGCCAAGGAAGGGTCACCGCCTTAGAAAAAAAAACAACCTAATTCCGCTATTTATTAAGACTGTTTTCTAAATTATTTTTAATAGGAAAATTTATATTTAAGCAGCCTAGTGCATTCACAATTTAAAAAGTCCAATAATGATTAAGATAAGCCCAGGAATAAAGGAGAATTTATCCATATAACTTTTCTCTGACAGAAATTTACCTAGATATATCCCTAAGGAAACAAAGGATGTACTCATAAATATGACAGCAAATGTTAAAAAAAGCGGAGGAAATCCAAGCATAGAAGCACCAATTCCTGCTCCAAATGCATCTAAAGACAGAGCAAAGCCTAACATAACTGCCTCTAGTCCTGTAATCGTTCCTGATTTATCAAAATCAGCTGATAAAGGTTTCTTTAAAATATTTATGACAATCCCTAAAGACTTTATTTCAACATTAACAATATTCTTCTCTTCCGTTAATATTTCCTTTTCCTTGCTTGGCTTAAAATATTGGTAAAGAATCCATCCACCTAATATTATTAAAATAATGCCACCTATACTCTCTGCAAACGACGGGGAGAATATCCTTGAAATAACATGACCTACCAACATTGCTGTTAGAAGTGTCAGACCAGAACAACAGGCGATAATAAGGATAGAATTTAAGGGCATTTTCATTTTTCGTAGTCCATAAGTAAAACCAACACTAAAGCTATCGATGCTGACAGCAATTGCTAATAATAAAAGAGAAAACACCTGGGCCATAAAGATAAGCTCCTTCCAAATCAATAGTAATATACTATATGGAAAGAGCCCATCCAATGTTAATTCAGGTTTATTGTTTTATTTTTTTTGACAATTAGGACAAAAAACAGTCCCTCTACCGCCGACTATAATTCTTTCTAATGTATGGCCACATGCTTTGCATTCCTGTCCTTTTCGACCATAGACATATAGTTCAAGCTGAAACATGCCAATTTGTCCCTGTGTATTTACATAAGAACGAATCGTACTGCCGCCTTTTTCAACCGCTTCTGATAACGTTGCAATAATCTCTTTATACAATTTCTCTACTTCTTCTGTCTTTAGCGAATTAGCAAGACGCTCTGGATGAATGCCACTTCGGAATAGAGCTTCATCTACATATATATTCCCTAATCCGACTACGATTTTTTGATCCAATAATGCTGTTTTTATGCTTCGACTGGTTTTCAATAATCGCTCAGTAAAATTCGCAATCGTAAAATCTGCGTCAAATGGTTCAGGACCTAATTGAGAAAGGGGCATGGCGTTTAATTCTTCCCCTTTTTTAAATAAATGCATCGTTCCGAATTTCCGAACATCCTTATATCTTAATTCTGATCCATCTTCAAAAAAGAAAATAACATGGGTATGTTTATCAACTGAATCGCCAGCTTGAAATACACCATATCTGCCTTCCATTCGCAAATGCGATACGATCGTAAAATCATTTGTTTCAATTAATATGAATTTGCCTCGTCTTTTTACATCCAGTATCGTTTGACCAACTAATGCATCGGAAAATTCTTCTGCATTTTCTGGTTTTTTAATCATTTTTGCCCATGAAACAACCACTTCTTTTATCACTTTATTTTGCGTTAACTGTTTCAACGTTTTACGTACCGTTTCAACTTCTGGTAATTCTGGCACCTATATACCTCATTTCCGT
>NZ_DALZDK010000020.1:91853-98063 GCF_031978665.1 Niallia sp.
TAAAAATTACTCGTTGTTCCTTTTCTTCAAACCATTGGCAATGATTTTCCTTACTTAGCATCATACCAAGTTGGACCATAAGAGTAATCCACTTTTAAAGGAACACTTAGCTCAACTGCATGCTCCATTACATCTGGAACTATTTCTTTCAGCTTTTCAATTTCTTCTTTTGGAGCCTCAAAAATTAATTCATCGTGAACTTGTAATAATAATTTAGCTCTCAATCCTTCTACTTCCAAGCGTTTCTCCATTTCAATCATCGCTTTTTTAATGATGTCAGCTGCACTGCCTTGGATTGGTGTATTCATTGCTGTTCTCTCTGCAAAGCTACGAAGATTAAAGTTTCTGCTTGTAATATCAGCTAAATATCTTCTTCTATGAAGCAAGGTTGCAACATAGCCTTTTTGCTTCGCATCTGCCACAATTTCTTCCATGTAATTTCTTACGCCAGGATAGCTTTCTAAATAACGTTCGATAAATTTCGCTGCTTCTTTTCTCGTAATGTGCAGGCTTTGCGATAACCCGTAGTCACTAATGCCATATACAATTCCAAAGTTAACGGCTTTTGCATGTCTTCGCATATTAGAAGTTACTTCATCAGCTTCTACATGAAAAACGGACATTGCTGTTTCCGTGTGGATATCATGGTCTTCTCTAAATGCTTCAATTAATTTCTCGTCATTCGCTATATGAGCAAGGACACGCAACTCAATTTGGCTATAGTCAGCAGCAAAAATAACCCAATCTTCTTGTGTCGGTACGAATGCTTGTCTAATCTTACGTCCTTCCTCTAAACGAATCGGGATATTCTGGAGATTAGGATCAATGGAGCTTAAGCGGCCAGTTTGTGTTAATACTTGATTAAACCTTGTATGAATTCTTCCATTATGAACCACTTTCTGCAAGCCTTCTATATAGGTTGATTGTAATTTACCAAGCTGTCTATATTCTAAGATTTCTCTAATTACTTCATGTGAACTAGCAAGTTGTTCTAAAACATCAGCCGAGGTGGAATAGCCTGTCTTTGTTTTTTTCACAACAGGCAAACCAAGCTTTTCAAACAAAATCACACCAAGCTGCTTTGGTGAGTTTATATTAAAGGTTTCACCAGCCAGATCATAAATTCGAGTTTCGATCTCTTTCAGCCTTTCTGATAGCTCTTTCCCCATGGCTTTCAGGCGGTCTACATCCACCTTTACTCCTGTTGATTCCATATCAGCAAGCACCAAGCTTAACGGCATTTCCAACTCATAAAAGAGAGCTTCCTGGTCATTTTTTCTCAACTCATCCTCCATTTTTTCTTGGATTGCCTGCATGGCGAATGCTTTTCTTACTAAGTGGTCCGATAATAAATTTTGCTCTGGAATCTTTCTTTTTGCTCCTTTTCCATAGAATGCTTCATCTGATTGCAAATTGGAATAGCCATAATTTTTAGCAACCGAGGCAACATCTTCAATATTCGCGGATGGATCTGCTAAATATGCCGCAATAAGCACATCAAAGGTAATCCCAGTTAGATGAATCCCTTGATGACGCAAGGATACTTCCGATCTTTTCGCATCGTAAACAATCTTTTCTTTCGTTCCATCTTCTGCCCAAACTTTAAAAGCAGAAGATTCTAAAGCCTGATTAATCGGTAGGTAGTATGCTCCTTTGTCATTTAACAAAGAGATACCTAAAATTGGTGCGTAATGATAGTTATCTTCCAATACTTCCACATACATTATATTTCTATCAGCAAAAATTGCTTCTGTTATAGTTTCAACTGTTTCAAATTTTATCTCTTCTAGTACTAGTTCCTCTTGCTCTGGCGATTCTCCTAATTTTTCAAGTAAAGAGTTAAAGCCAAGCTCTTTAAAGATTTCCTTTAACTGGTCTATCTGCATACCAGGAAATTCCGTATCGTCCAATGTTATCGTTAATGGAGCTTCCCTGAAAATAGTAGCTAGTTCTTTACTCATTAAAGCTTGATCCTTAAATTCTGCTAGCTTTTCCTTTAGCTTCTTGCCGCTTACTTGGTCAATAGACTCTACTAATTTTTCTAATGACTCAAATTCCTTCAACAATTTAATAGCTGTTTTTTCCCCTACACCAGGAACTCCAGGAATATTGTCTGAACTATCCCCCATTAACCCTTTCATATCAATAATTCGATCAGGTGTCAGCCCATATTTTTCTTGAATATGGTCAGGTGTATAGGCCTCCATATCCGTAATTCCTTTTCTCGTGATATATACAGTTGTATTATCCGAGCTCAATTGAGTTAAATCTTTATCCCCAGAAATAACAACGACTTCAAACCCATCTTTTTCTCCTTGAAGAGACAGTGTTCCAATAATATCATCTGCTTCATAATTTTCTAATTCGTAATGATGGATACCATACGAATTCAATAGCTCTCTTATATAAGGGAATTGCTCTGACAATTCTGGTGGAGTCTTTTGACGCCCCCCTTTATACTCACTAAATGTTTTATGACGGAAAGTGGTTTTCCCTGCATCAAAAGCGACTAATGCATGTGTCGGCTTTTCCTCTTCTAAAATTTTCATTAGCATCATGGTGAAGCCATAAACTGCATTTGTATGTACACCTTTATCATTATTTAATAGAGGTAAAGCAAAAAAAGCTCGATACGCAATACTATTACCATCTATTAATATTAATTTCTTTTTCAAGAAATCCTCCTCCATTCTATTTATCGTGTATGTTATCTCGTAAAAAACGATGATGATTACATGGTTCAATACTTATTATTTTACATGACATATTCATAAATGTAAAAAAGCAGAGATAGTTGAAAAAAGGGTTTCTTCCTACACTTCCTTATTTCATCCTACAATGAACTAAGCGTGCAGCACACCCTTTTAACAACTATCTCCACTTGTTTTTTACAAATTAATAGAATTGCATAAGCTTATATCAGCACGGGCATGGATATGAAATATCATTGTTCCATCAACGATTGCAAGACGCACATTTCATATCAAGCCCACTAGTAAACAGGGGAAGCCAAAAGCGGGGTAGCTTTCAGCTTAAGTCCTTAACCAAATGGATAAGGGGGACTTCACAAGTAATTGTAACAACAAAGTGTAAACCCACCATAAACCAAATGTAAAAACAATGTAAAGTGATAGAAAAGCGGAGGGCACCGGTTAGCGCCGTGTGAACTGGAGCGATTTTCTCAAGATAAAGGAAACACGAGGAACGCTAGTGAATCGATGTTGACTTATCGTAGAGACAATCGTGAAGTTCATCTGGCGCTGGTGTCCGAAGCTAGACAAATAGAAAAGTGGAGGTGCCTGTTTATCGGTGTACAAACTGGAGACAATCGACTGAGATAAAGGAAACACGAGGAACGTCAGTGAGTCGATGTTGACTTATCGTAGGGAGATAGTCGGAAGTTTGCTAACCGATAGGCACCTGCAGCCAGACATTAAAAAGTAGGGGGACTTGTTTAGCTACAAAAAGAGGACACCAAATTCGGTATCCCCCATCCCCTAAAATGGAAATTCTTTATGTAAAACCACAGTAAAGGTTGTTCCTACTCCCATTTCACTTTCCACTTGAATCGTACCTCTATGTAATTCTACTAAATGCTTAACAATTGCTAGACCTAACCCTGTTCCGCCAGAGTTTCTACTTCTTGCTTTATCCACACGATAAAAGCGCTCGAATATTCTCGGAATTTCTGCTTGGTCAATTCCAATGCCTGTATCTTGTATTCTTACTTCAATTTTCTTTTTCTTTTCCACAACATAGACATTGATTTCCCCATCGTTCGGAGTATAGATAACTGCATTTGTTATTAAATTTAGAAAAACTTGCGTTAATCTACTTCTATCACCTTCAATCTGAATGATTTCATTCGATTGAAGAAACTTTAATTTTATATTTTTTGCTTCCGCTCGACCTTCCAGCATTTTAGTCGCTTTATTTAGAACTTCCACCAAATTAAACTCATCTTTATTTAGAGAAAAATGATGCTGTTCTAATTTTGATAGATCCAGAAGATCTTGAATTAACGTTTGCAGACGATGACTCTCTTTTAAAATTATCCGTAAAAATTCTTCAAGCGTCTCTTTATCTTCCATTGCCCCATCAAGAAGTGTTTCAGAAAAGCCCTTAATCGAAGTAATAGGCGTCTTTAATTCATGTGACACATTGGCAACAAAGTCTTTACGAATTTGTTCAAGCTTTTTCAACTCCGTTATATCATTAAAAACGAGCAAAATCCCCATCCATCTATCGTTTGTTCCAATAATTGGAACCCCATAAACTTGAAAGCTCCTTCTCTCATTTTTAATTTCAAGCGTCATTTCTCGGATAACTTTATGTTCTGTCATAAAAATCTCTTCCGCAAGATCTGTAACTTGTCTATAAGGAATAACTTTATAATATTGTTTATAAAGATAGTCAGCAGAACGAACAAAGAAGATATCTTTATAGGATTTATTGATTAAATTAATATACCCTCTGCTATCAATCAAAAGTAACCCGCTACTAATACTTTCAATCAAAGTTCCTAAGCGATCTTCTTGTATTTCTTGTGCTTTTACCATTTCTTGCATATCTTTAGCTACTTTATTAAGCGAAGAACTAAGAACCCCTGTTTCATCAACTCGATCCTCATACGTTCTTGCATGATAATTGCCATTTGCCAAATCGACAGCTACTTTAGTAGCCGATTCAATTGGTCTTGTATAACGATAAATTAATTTATAGCCAATTAGATAAATTACTAAAAATGAAAATAGAAACGAAGAAAAAACGATCCAATTAATATGTTTATAAACATTCTCTATTTCTTCTACTTTTGCCCCTATTAATAAATATCCCTTACTCCCCTCTTCATCAGAAAGCCCCTGTTTATAAAAATGAAAGTTAGGATTTCCATTAATAGATATAGCATTTACTTTTTTATTTGAAAGTAATGTCTGCATTTGATTTTCATATTCTGTATCATTCTGCAGCTCTCCTTCATTGAACAATATCTCGCCGGATTCATCCATAACGGTAATCTGTACATCTAGTGCCTCGCTATATTCTTTTACTAAGCGAGTATCAATTTCTAAAATTCCACCATTATTCATGATTTGATTTGCAATTAATGTACTTTCTCGTTCCAAACGACTATCAAAAGAATCCATAAACGTCTTCTTATTGTAAGATTCAATGAAAATAGCAACAAATAAAAACACAATAAAAATAGTAAATAAAACGCTCGCCATTAATCGAGATTTAAAGCTCTTCATTTACTTTGGTTCCTCTAATTTATAGCCTAAGCCACGTATTGTTTTAATATATATAGGTTTTTTGGTATTTTCTTCAATTTTTTCACGCAAATGACTGATATGTACATCTACAATTCTTGTATCGCCTACAAAGTCATAATTCCAAACTGCACTTAGCAGCTGATCTCTTGTTAAAACTCTGCCTTTATTTTTGACAAGATATAATAATAACTCAAATTCTTTAGGGGTTAACTCCAATAACTCCCCTTTGAAATAGGCTTCATAATAATTAGGAAGCACTTTTAACTCAGCAATTTTAATGCCATCATCCTCATCTTCATCTACTTCCTCAGAAGATGCTGGAACTTGCATTTGGATTCGTCTTAAAACAGCTTTAATTCGTGCGATAACTTCTCTTGGACTAAAAGGTTTAGTCATGTAATCATCTGCACCCAGTTCAAGTCCTAAAACTTTATCGAACTCATCATCTTTAGCTGTTAACATTAATATAGGAGTTAACACTTTCTGTTGGCGTAGTTCTTTACAAACATCCATCCCATCTTTTTTTGGCAACATTAAATCAAGCAAGATGACATCCGGATTAGCAGTTAGCGCTAAATTCAATCCTTCTTCTCCATCCATGGCAGTCACTACATCATATCCCGCCTGTTGCAAATTATACTTTAGTAAAGTTACGATAGATTGTTCATCATCTACAACTAAAACCTTTTTCTTCATATACAGCCTCCAAATATGTTAATTCCCCTAAAGTCCCCTTATACCTATTTACATTATAATATATTGTTCGATAAAAAAGGAAAAAACATTTATTTACAGTTTACAAAAACGAAATATTTTTAAATTTAGGCTTTAGCCGAGAACCCTCGTGACTTCAGTCGTGAGATGAATCGGCTTCGGACAAGGGTTAGCTTCTGCTAACTCAATTGTCCGACATTCTCTTTCTTGGCTAAAAGCAAAG
>NZ_DALZDK010000021.1:0-38151 GCF_031978665.1 Niallia sp.
ATAGCTTTAACAAAAATGATCTAGTTTAAACCATTATTTATTTTCACAGAAAAAAAGACTGTTCCCATAAAGGATCTCCCCTCAAAGAACTGGGAAATCCATTTGAAACAATCTCTTTACTATATATTATTCTTGCTCATCCATTGGATTAAATAATTTTACTTCTGGATTTTTATCTTGGAACCATCTTAAGGCAAAATCATTTTCAAATAAAAATGCTTTTTTGCCGAAGCGATCTTCCACTAATAAACTTCTACCACTAGATAGATTTTCATTTACTTCTTCATCCACTAACCAACGGGCAATTTTAGAACCTACATGTTCCATAATAACTTCCACATTGTACTCATTTCTCATGCGATGTTCAAACACTTCAAATTGTAGTTGACCAACAGCTCCAAGCAGATAATCTTCTGTTTTTACAGTCTTATACAATTGAATCGCACCTTCTTGAACGAGCTGCTGTATGCCTTTATGGAAATGCTTTTGTTTCATTACGTTCTTTGCAGTTACCTTAACAAAAAGCTCTGGTGTAAACTGTGGTAATTTTTCATATTGGAAGGCATTCTTGCTAACAGTTAGCGTGTCTCCAATTTGATAAAAACCTGGGTCATATAATCCAATAATATCTCCGCTAACCGCTTCATTAACAGTACTTCGATCATCTGCCATAAATTGAGTCGATTGGGCCAGTTTCACTTGTTTCCCAGTTCTTGGCAAGTTAACGGTCATTCCTCTTTCAAATTTTCCAGAACAAATTCGCAAGAATGCGATACGGTCACGGTGAGCCGGATTCATATTTGCTTGGATTTTAAAAATAAACCCTGAAAATTCCTCAGATAGAGGGTCAATCTCCCCAATCGTAGATTTTCTTGCTTGTGGAGATGGCGCAAATTGCAAATATGTTTCTAAGAATGTTTGTACGCCGAAGTTGCTTAAAGCACTTCCAAAAAATACAGGAGTTAAATCACCATTGTTAATTTTTTCTTCGGAGAATTCATTTCCAGCTTCATTTAAGAGCATAATTTCTTCTAATGTTTGATCATATAAGGAATCCCTTTTAATTGGATGGTCTCCTTCAATTTCGCCATCTTCATTTAGAGGAATATATTTTTCACTATCTTCTACACGGAACTGCTCAACTCGTTTATAAAAACGGTCATATATTCCTAAAAATTCTTTTCCCATTCCAATTGGCCAATTCATTGGATAGGACTCTATTCCCATTACCTCTTCCAATTCTGCAAGCAACTCAAGAGGTGCCTTCCCTTGACGATCCAATTTATTGATAAAGGTAAAGATAGGGATTCCTCTCATTTTACAAACCTTAAATAGCTTTAGTGTTTGTTCCTCTATCCCTTTCGCCGAATCGATAATCATGACAGCACTATCCACAGCTGTAAGCGTACGGTAGGTGTCCTCACTAAAATCTTGGTGTCCTGGTGTATCCAGAATATTTACTCGTGCATCCTGGTAATCAAATTGCATTACACTTGATGTAACGGAAATCCCTCTTTGCTTTTCTATCTCCATCCAGTCACTTGTTGCATATTTCCCTGTCTTCTTCCCTTTTACTGTTCCTGCATCGCGAATTGCGCCACCGAATAGTAATAGTTTTTCCGTTAATGTCGTTTTCCCGGCATCTGGATGGGAAATAATCGCAAAGGTGCGACGAGATAGTACATCCTGTTTAAAGTTCTTTGACATGTTACTTTCCTCTCTTTTTACGCTTTCAAATTTAGTCCATTCCCTTATATTATCTCGATATATCAAAGTTTGCAATGGGTTTAAATATTTTCTCCTCGTTTTATTTCGACTATTTTCTTCTATATTTTCTGGAAGCTCTGTATCTTATGTGCTCCCAGCAATCACGTTTATTCTAAAGCTTGAGATTTATTTCCTCTAAAACACTTCCGATTGCCTCATGAATGACGAAATCTGCTACCCCATCCATTTCTGTCGGCTCTTTATTCACAATAATTAACTTAGCTCCCGTTTCACCAGCAAGCAATGGAAATTGATTTGCTGGTGAAACCGATAAAGAAGAGCCTAATACTAAAAAAACATCTGAATTTATTGCAGCTTCCTCTGCCGCTGTAAAAGGCTGTTCTGGAAGCATTTCACCAAAGAGAACAATGGATGGTCTCAATACTCCTCCACAGCTACATGAGTAGTTTTCCTGGAGATATTCTTCACTAATATAGCTTTTTCCACATGCTTCACAATGGACTTTTTTTAATGTTCCATGCAACTCTGCAACTTTTTGATTGCCTGCTTCTTGATGAAAGCCATCAACATTTTGGGTAATAATTTGTTTTATAAGCCCCTTTCTTTCCCATTCGGCAAGAATATAATGCCCTTTATGCGGTTTAAATTCATGAATGCCCTGGACTCGTTTTCTATAAAATTCAATAAATTCCTGTAAATGATCATTTAAAGCATTAGTACTTGAAAGATATTGCTTTTGTTCTGCTGTCCATAATCCTCGATTAGCTGACCGAAAATCAGGCAGCCCACTCTCTGTTGACATTCCTGCCCCAGTAAATACAACTAAATAATTAGCAGACTTTATTAGCTGAACTAATGAATCCATCCCACATTCCCCCTAAGTTAGCATCTATTCTTACATTTTATCAAATGGTGGTACCTACTCAAAATGAAGGTTCTTATTTCGCTCACAAACTTGTTATATTCCTCTTCCTATATTCGGTTATAATAAAAGAGAACCTTTATCCATGTCGTGTTGCCATTCCCAATTTACCTTAACTATTTTCTATAAAAAAGGTGGTATAGATGAACCAAATAATAGATGCACATATTCATTTAGATCAATATAGTAGAGACGATATCATTCGATTTGCAACAGAAAACACATTACGATCTGCTATCTCTGTGTCGATGAATATAGAATCATGTATCAAAACAGAAACCTTGAGTCGAGAATTTGATTTTATTAAACCCAGTTATGGTTATCATCCAGAACAGCCAGTTCCTTCTGATGCTTCCTTATCCGATTTATTCACTTGGATTAACAAAAATCACAACAGCATGACTGCGATTGGCGAAGTTGGTTTGCCACATTTTATACGGAGACAGAATCCATCCTCTATTCCTATAGAACCTTATATTGAAATGCTGGAACAATTTATTGTATTAGCAAAAAAATTAGAAAAACCTGTTATACTACATTGTGTTTACGATGAAGCTGACCTTGCTATTCATTTACTTGAAAAACATAGCTTTTCAAATGCTCACTTCCACTGGTTCAAGGGAAGCCCAAAAACAATCGAACAGATGATAGCAAATGATTATTACATTTCCCTTACTCCTGATTTATTATATAAGGAAAAAACTCGGCAACTTGCAAAACAATACCCAATAGAAAATATAATGGTAGAAACGGATGGTCCTTGGCCATTCGAAGGACCTTATCTCCATCAGAAAACCGTTCCCACAATGATTCACGATACCATCTACACTTTATCAACATTGAAAAAATATAAAGTAACAGATATGTACGACCAACTTTTGAAAAACACGAAAAACTTTTACTCTATTTAATTCCATTTCTATAAATACATAAAAATGGAGACTGACTCATTGAATCAGCCTCCATCATTTCAACCTTTTACCATTTAAAGCAAGCTGCACCTACAATGATTAAAAGAATGAATAAAACAACGATTAAAGCGAAACCTCCGCCGTAACCAACGCCACCATAGCCATAGCTAGGATAACCACAACCACCATATCCGTACATTCTATTTCCTCCTTTTAATTTTCTATTTCGTTACGGATATTAAAATCCGCCGTAACCCCAAGAAGCACCAATAATCACCAATAAAATAAACAATACTACTAAAAGAGCGAAACCTCCGCCGTAACCAACTTCACCCATGAATAAAAACCTCCTTTTTTTGATTCCATATATCCTATTCAAGAATCTAAAATGTGCGATAGACAAATGCACATTTTTTAGGTTTTTTAACCAGATTTGTCTCTACTTTAATCCCTTTTCCCTCTAATCTAAAGAAAATTTCATCGTAATTTAGATTGTTTAAAATGCAAAAAAGTGTTCACCTATGAGGTTTTAATACACAACCTCATAGGTGAACACCCTTGACAACATTATTTATCTTCCACTTTTTTTGGCACTAAGTTAAAAATCTCATGTGATTCCAAACTATCTACAAAGCGATCAAGCCAATCATAATACTCTATGGCATAATGTAATTTTTCTAAATCATTTTTTGCATCTTTTATTACATCTTCTGAAATTCCGTCTTTATCTATTAACACTTTTAATTCATACATTGACTTTTCAATTGCAGAAACATTTTCAGCAATTGCCAATCTCCATTTAATCGTGAAAAAATCGATAAATGTCTGATACCAATCTTCTTCGGCTCTATACAAATCTTTTCGAACACCTTTTCGCCATACCTTATCCACCATTTTCAATTCAAGCAATGTTCGAACAGATGTACTCATACTAGTTTTACTCATCCCTAGCTCTTCTTTCATTTCATCAAGAGTCATTGGATTTTGTTGAAATAATAGCATTCCATATAATCTGCCGATTGATTCTGTTACACCATAAAGGTCCATGTTTTGAGCTACAGAATCAATTACTCTTTCACGAGCAATATTTAACTGCTCTCTATCCGTCATTTATCATTCACATCCATATTTTATGTTTTACTTATTCATTGTAATGATGATCATTTCAATAATCAAGATGAACTATAATGATTAAACTAATAATTAATTATCTTTTTATAGATTAACATGAATAAGAAAAAAGTAAAGAAGCGTTCGTTATAGGAAATAGTAGCATATGGGCGTAATATTAAGAATATGGCCACTACAATTCGTTCAGTTTTTACTGTACGTTCAGAATGAATGTTTTTAACTGATTATACAGTTTGTAATGTCCCCACGTTCCTTTTATACTAAATAAGGGCTCAGTTTAGAGCGGTTAGAATTAAAGAGGTGAAAAAATGGAAAGTAAAGCAAAATTAAAAGTCGAAAACGTGACAAAGATTTTCGGAAAAAACACGAAAAAAGCCATTCAATTATTAAATAATGGTGAATCAAAAAAAGATATTCTAAAAAAAACGGGAGCTACAGTCGGGGTCAATAAAGCAAGTTTTGAAGTAAACCCTGGAGAAATATTTGTTATTATGGGGCTTTCAGGTAGTGGTAAATCAACATTAGTTCGTATGTTTAACCGTCTGATTGATCCTACCATTGGGAATATATATATTGATGGAAAAGATATTGTGCGTATGTCAAAAGAAGATTTACGCAAGGTTCGAAGAGAAAAAATAAGTATGGTCTTCCAAAAATTCGCATTGCTTCCCCATCGAACAATCCTAGAAAATGCTGAATTTGGCTTAGAAATTCAAGGTGTAGATAAAGCTACTCGAAAAGAGCGAGCACTTGAATCACTTAAGCTAGTAGGATTATCAGGCTATGAAAACCAATATCCAGACCAATTAAGTGGTGGAATGCAACAAAGAGTCGGACTTGCTCGTGCGTTGGCAAATGATCCAGATATCCTTTTAATGGATGAAGCATTTAGTGCACTCGATCCTTTAATTCGTAAAGATATGCAGGACGAGTTGTTAGACTTGCAATCAAATATGGAAAAAACAATCATCTTTATTACACATGATTTAGATGAAGCTTTACGAATTGGTGATCGTATCGCACTTATGAAGGATGGTTCCATTGTACAAGTTGGAACACCTGAAGAAATTTTAATGAATCCTTCAAACGATTATGTAGAACGATTTGTAGAAGATGTTGATTTATCAAAAGTATTAACAGCAAATCACATTATGAAACGTGCAGAGGCAGTAAATATAGAAAAAGGTCCTCGTGTTGCATTACAAATGATGAAGAAGCTCGGAATTTCAAGTATCTATGTTGTAAATAAGCGAAGAGAGCTTCTTGGAGCTATTACTGCTGATGATGCACGTATAGCGAGCGAAAAAAATGAAGGCATTGAAACCATTTTACAAAAAGATGTTATTACTGTAACTGGTGATACATTATTATCTGACCTATTCGATAAGGTTTCAACTGCTATCATTCCAGTAGCTGTTATTGATGAACAAAATAGATTAAAAGGAATTCTAGTAAGAGGTGCAGTTATTGGAGCACTCGCTGGTAATAATGATCTTATTAACACTCCCGAAGCGGAAGAAACCGTATCAGTTGGGGGGAATGCTTAATGAATAATCTATTCCCAAAGTTGCCTGTTGCAGATTGGATCGATTCTTTTGTCGACTGGCTTACAACTACTTTTGAAGTGTTATTTGATGGAATTACAGCAGTACTAGAATTTGCAGTTAATACTTTAGTAGCTTTCTTTGGATTTATTCCTCCTATTCTATTAATTATTTTATTAGCATTATTAGCTTGGAAATTAGCGAATAAGAAGATTGCACTATTTACACTTATAGGCTTACTACTCGTTGATAATTTAGGCTATTGGGAACCAATGATTGATACATTAGCCCTTGTTCTTTCTGCCGTATTTATCTCGATAATAATTGGTATTCCACTAGGTATTTGGGCTTCTCAAAACAGCACCGTTCGCAATATTGTTATCCCAATTTTAGACTTTATGCAAACAATGCCAGCCTTTGTCTATCTTATTCCTGCTATCTTCTTCTTTAGCATCGGGGTAGTTCCAGGAGTTGTCGCTTCCGTTATTTTTTCAATGCCACCTACTATACGCTTAACGATTCTTGGAATTCAACAGGTTCCAAGCGATATTACAGAAGCAACAGAAAGTTTCGGTAGTACGACTTCTCAAAAATTAATGAAGGTTCAATTACCACTTGCAATGCCAACAATATTGGCTGGTATTAATCAAAGTATTATGCTTGCGCTATCGATGGTAGTTATTGCTGCAATGGTTGGTGCACCAGGTTTAGGTGCAGATGTTTATCGTGCTGTAACCCAGATTCAAATCGGTCGTGGGTTTGAAGCAGGTATATCCATTGTAGTGCTTGCAATCATTTTAGATAGAATTACCCAAAATGTGGGCACAAAAAAAAAGGGGGCAAAATAATATGAAAAAAATGACAAGCTTACTAGGAGCAATCACGCTTACTCTAGGGTTAGCTGCCTGTGGTTCCGACAGTGCAGATAACGAAAATGCCACTGTTGGCGAAAAAGTAGATTATGAAATAATCGGAATCGATCCTGGAGCTGGATTGATGAAAGCAACTACCCAAGCAATTAGTGATTATGAATTAAGTGACTGGGAGTTAGTAGAAGGATCAAGTGCAGCTATGACTGCTGCTCTCAAAAAGGCCTATGATAAAGAAGAGCCAATAATTGTGACCGGTTGGACTCCACACTGGATGTTCGCTGCGTATGATTTGAAATATTTAGAAGATCCTAAAGGCTCTTTTGGCGAAGATGAAAACATTCATTCCATAGCACGTAATGGGCTAAAAGAAGACATGCCAGAAGCATATGAAGTATTAGATAATTTCCATTGGACAACAGAAGATATGGGAGTTGTCATGATGGATATTTACGAAGGAGAAGATCCTGAAAAAGCAGCGGAAAGCTGGGTGGAAGACAACGCTGATAAAGTAAGCGAATGGACTAACGGTGTTAATAGCGTCGATGGTGACAAAATTAAAATCGGCTATGTTGCATGGGATAGTGAAATTGCAAGTACAAATGTTGTCGGCAAAGTATTAAGTGATTTAGGCTATGATGTAACATTAAGTCAAGTAGAAGCAGGTCCAATGTGGACTGGTGTTGCTGACGGCAGCTTAGATGCACATATTGCCGGCTGGTTACCAATTACACATGAAGACTATGCAAGTAAATTCGAAGGGCAATTCGAAGATCTAGGAGCTAACCTAGAAGGAACCAAATTAGGATTAGTTGTACCAAGCTATATGGATATCGATTCCATTGAAGATTTGAAAGAATAACAGTATAACGAAAAGGGTCAGATTTTTAATCTGACCCTTTTTCTTTCTTTATTCAGATTTATTGCTTAAATTATCATTCAATTCATTAATACTCTGACGAATATTCCCTTTACCGGATAAATTCTCAAGCAGTTCTTTTACATCGATTCCTGCTGAAGCCTTTAAAGATTCTTGCATCGTCGACATTAAGTTCGTAGCATAGCCAGTTACTTTATTTGCTCCTCCATTACTGCCATCACTTCCTGTATCCACCACCGTGATCTTATCGATGTTAGCTAATGGACTAGCCACTTGTTTTGCATATTCAGGTAACATGTCAAGCACCATATCCAATATCGCCGCTTGGCCGTATTGCGCATATGCTTCGGCAATTTTGCGTTTTGCTTCGGCTTCTGCCAATCCTTTTAAGCGAATAATTTCTGCTTCTGTTTCCCCTTTTGCTTTCTCCGCTTCCGCTTTTGCTAATCCGTCTACACGTACTTTTTCTGCCTCTGCTTTTGCTTGTGACTCAATACGGTATTGATTAGCGTCTGCTTCAGCAATCTCGCGGCGTTTATTTGCCTCAGCTGCCTGTTCCATTGCATAGCGATCTGCGTCTGCTTTCTTTTTAACCTCTGAATCATACTGCTTTTCTCTTCTTAAAATTTCTTTTTCTTCTAATTCAATTTGTTTCTGTCTTTCAATGATCTTAATTTGCATTTCTTGTTCTGTAACTTCTTGTTTAGAACGAGCACTTTCTAGATCATATGCTTGGTCAGCTCGTGCTTTCGCAATATCTTGATCTCTTCTGTAATCGGCAATTTTCATTTGATTTTCTTTTTCTGCTTCGGCAATTTCCGTAGCTCTTTCTAATTCAGCCTTTTTAGCTTCCTTATCGGCTTCGGCCTTTTTGATTCTTGTTTCTTTATCTGCTTCGGCAGTAGCAATATCTGCATCTCGTTTCACTTGCGCAATTCGCGGCTTACCAAGAGATTCCAAATATCCATTTTTATCTCTTACATCTTTAATCGTAAAAGACACAATGATTAGACCCATTTTAGCCAAATCATGCGATGCGACTCTTTGCACTTCTTGTGAAAACTTATCTCTATTTTTATAAATTTCTTCCACTGTCATACTACCAAGAATAGAACGTAAATGTCCTTCTAGTACTTCTCTTGCTTCGTTTTCACGATCCTGTTTTGTTTTACCTAAAAACTGTTCTGCAGCTGTAGCGATTTCGCCAATAGAACCACCAATTTTAATAATTGCTGTACCATCAGCCATAACAGGAACACCTTGCTCTGTGTATACCTCTGGTGTAGAAACATCTAATTTACTAGATAGTAAGCTTAATGGCTCTGATTGTTGAAAAACTGGGAGAATAAATGCCCCTCCCCCTCTAATAATCTTAATTTTATTACCCGATTCATCTACATGAACATTTTTTGACCCTAAATAACTTCCTGTTACAATGAGTGCCTCATCAGGTCCTGCTGTTTTATACTTAGCCATGAAAATGCTAATAAGTGCAATTAGTAAGAAAGCTACAATTCCTATTACAATCCAAATTTCTATCGCCATCCATTTTTCCTCCTCTAATATGCTTTTCTATATGCCGTCATTACGAACTACATAAGCAACATTCTCTCTAATCTCTACTACAACCGTTTCCTCACCAAATTCAATTTCCTCATTATAAAAGCTTGCTGCGGTCTTTGGGATATTTCCACTAATACTCTCAATTAAAATTTCTCCATAGCCATCTTTCGGAATTGCTGTAATGACTTTGCCAATTCTGCCTTTTAATGATTCATCATTGTAAACCAACGATTCCTCTGCATTGGCAAGAGGGATAAACACAAAAAAGTGTAAACAGCTTGAAATAATAAGTGCAATTACTGCTGAAATGGATAGAATAATAACGCTATTGATAGTAGAATACTTCTCCATCAAATACCCGCTTGCTGATAATATCGTAAAAAAGGCAAGGATTAAAGTGGGATTTAATACACCAGCATCGCCACCAAATAAATCTGATAGTAATAAGGTTAAAATAACACATATTCCCGAACCAATTAAAACCGTTAAATAAATGGAGGGAAGATCAAAACCGAATATTTCCATAAACATCATTCACTTTCCATTTTTTATTTTTCTATGTACTCACCAAATCATTCCCCCTTCATTTTATTTCTTACCAAATATACGGTTCAAAATTAAAAAGGTTTCAGGAATCTTTTAAATAATCTAAAAGCGAAAAAATTTATTAGCTAAGTCTTCAAAGAAGAAAAACTGCCTTCCGTTGAATTTTTCGTCATCTTTATGTTTTTGTTTCATATCATAATTTAAAGGGAATTTCGTATATATCAACCTATTATTGTATATGTCATTGTTACCGTTTGAGCAATAAATCTTAATGAAAAGGTGATATTGTGGAGGCGCATATGAAACGCACAGAAAAACATGATGAAAAGAAAAATAGTATTGGCAAAAAAATTATCTATTTTTTAGGCACTATCTTGCTTCTTACCACCATGTTTGGAGGCTATATTTTTTCAGATAAATATTTTGCTAGTGAGCCTAAAACAGGAAAAGAAGAATTTGGAGAAAAAGTCGTTATCACTTTGCCAAATGGTAAAAAAGTCTATACCTATGAAAACCTAGTCGTAAAAGAAGACGGCAAACTACTATATAAAGGGGAACGCAATACCATTGATTTATCAGGTGGGGTTGTTGTGTATGAAGAATGGAAGGATTAACCCTAACTTTATTTTATAAATAGAGAATTCAATATGTGAAAGTCTTACTGCAAGTTCATACCGAATGGCTGTTTTATAGAATTTGTTGCTATTACCCACAGCCTAAATAATTTATATTTTCTATTGAATAACATTATTCTTTGAGAAAACAACCTATAAATAAAGTAAAGCTGTCAAAAACTACTTAACATATGTTTTTTGACAGCTTTTTTCTATGTATATTGTATTTCTAAAATTAAATTAGGCCAATTTTTTGCAATCCATAAGATAGGCCACCTTCATTTACATGTTTTGTGACCATTTTCGCGAATGGTTTAACGTCTTCATGTGCATTTCCCATAGCTATCCCCATGCCTACATACGATAGCATTTCTTTATCATTTAATCCGTCTCCAAACGCCACCGCTTCTTTTGGATCGATAGCTAGTATTTTTAAAATTTCCGCTATCCCCGCTGCTTTTGATCCACCTGTTGGAATAACATCCATTGATAAAGGATGCCAACGCACAAAATGTATATTTGAAAAGGTTTCTTCATATATTCTTTCTTCTTTTTCCACACAGAAAAGCAAGCATTGATAGATATCCGCTTCCTTCCAATAATCTTTTCTATAGGAAGGTTCATTTAATTTTAATGACTGAAAGGCTTCAATGATATGGGCATGCTCTTGATGATTTGCACAGCATTCCTTACTTCCTTGAAAAACTAACGGATGATTATTTTTCAATGCAAGATGCTCTAATTCCTCTAGTGTCTCAAGCTGAATTGGTTTTTTATAAATTTCCTCTCCCTTATGCATTACATAAGAGCCATTAAAAGAAACATAGGATGATAAACCTAGCTCTGTTAAAATGTCAGAAAAGAAATAAGGTGCTCTTCCAGTCGCTAAGACGATAGGAATATTCTGTTTCTTTAATTCATTAATTGCCAATTTTGCATCCTCAGGTATTTTTTTGTCCTCATTTACTAATGTTCCATCAATATCAATAAATACAATTTTATAAGCCACTATTTATTCTCCTTTGTCTATTTTTCGATCAATGAGTTCTTTCTAGCCAATAGCGGCCGTTCATTATTCCAAATTACTTCAACTGGTAACGAAAAAAAGCTACTCAAATTCTGGCTTGTTAATATTTCCTTTGTATAGCCTGAAGAAAATTCCTCTCCTTTTTTCAAAAGAAAAGAGTGGGAAAACACCGGTAATATCTCTTCTACATGATGCGTAACATAGATGATGCTGCTCTCCTCGCTTACTAACTTGGAAATGGTGTCCAATAATTGTTCCCTTGCTAAAAAATCTAATCCGGTTGCTGGTTCGTCTAATATAATTAACTCTGGATTTAGCATTAATGCTCTTCCAATAAGGACCCTTTGTCTCTCACCTTGAGATAAACTATTATATGGTCTGTCAGCATAATCCAAGCTTCCTAACTTCTTCATGATATCAATTGCTCGATTTCTAATTTCTGTTGTCGGCGACTCATATAAACCAATCGATGCATAGGCTCCACTAAGCACAATTTCAAAGGCACTGTCTGATTCATATAAATTTTGTTGCAGTCTATTTGATACTAGTCCAATTCTTCTTCTAAGTGCTCCCCCTAGCTCAGATTTCCCGAACACTTTTCCTAATACTTCCATCTTACCAACGGTTGGATGATAATAGGCACAAATCATGTTTAACAAAGCTGTCTTTCCAGCACCGTTCAGTCCATATAGAATCCAATTCTCACCTTGGTTAATCTCCCAATTAATATGTTGTAGAATCCACTTTCCATTTCGTTTTAAGCCAACATCTTCTAATTTTACGATCATGCCAATCCTCCTATTCACTATTATTTTACTAAATATTCACATAATATGTACAGTGAGAATAATGAAACAAAGAGAATCACTCGGATATTAGAACCAAAACAGCAGCTAGAAAATATGCTTTTCCATCAGTTAAAAAAGGCATAAAAAAATCTGACTTTTGAATCTACACGATCAATAGTCAGATCTTCATTTAGTTAACAATAAAATGTAACCGCTTTAATTTCATCTTAAAAAAAATAAAGGAGAGCGACCCTCGTTTAAGAGGGTCATTGATACATAAAGGTTAACCAACTAATCCTTCTTTTTTAAGGACAGTTTCTACACCTTCTACTGCTTCTACTTCATCTTCTCCAGTAGCAGAAATAGTAATTTCTCCACCTTTTGGTACACCTAGTGACATTACGCCCATAATAGACTTTAAGTTCACAGATTTTCCTTTGAAAGAGATTTGCATATCAGATTTGTATTTACTAGCAGTGCTTACTAATAATGTTGCTGGTCTTGCATGAATCCCAGTTTCATCAATTACCGTAAATGTTTTTTCGCTCATTTGTTATGCCTCCTAAGAAAAAATTGTCTTACCTTATTATTTTAGCTGATTTTAGGAGTTAATACTAACTTTTTTTTCATCTTTTTCCGTTTTACGATTCTCCTATGTCTTTCATTGCTTGAATCTTGTTTTCATGACTTCATTTATGTACCATGTTAGTCTTTTCTATTTTTACACTTTTTATAAATTCGGCAAATATTCGATTCATTTTTTCATTAGTTGACGCCATTGATTCAGGATGCCATTGAACTCCCAACAAAAAATTCCGATAGCTTTTATGCTCAACCGCTTCAATTATGCCATCCTTGCTAGTTGCAACCACTTCTAATTCATCAGCTACAATATCAATAGCTTGGTGATGAAGACTATTAACCCTTGTTTTCGTTTCGCCAATAATAGCTGCTAATTTACTATTTTCTTTTATAGATACGAAATGCGTATCCCAGCTTCTATTCACGGATTGAGTATGTTTAATACTCTCATTCACTTGTGAAGGAATGTCTTGGATTAGTGTTCCTCCTAAAGCAACATTCAATATTTGAATTCCTCTACATATTGCAAGTATCGGTTTATTTGTCTCCATCGCTCTTTCAATAACTTTTAATTCTACTTTATCCCGCAGAAGAATTGTTTCCCCTATATTTTGATGTGGATCTGCTCCAAACAAGATAGGATCAATATCTTCTCCCCCACTTAAAATGACAGCATCACAAAGATCCACCATTTCTATTGCTAGATCTTCCTCCACAAATGGAAGAATAATCGGCAATCCCCCATTTGCTGCAATTGATTTTTGATAGTCATGATGGACATAGGTACCTTCCATAAATTTATTTTTAAAAATATAAGCACCTGTTATCCCTATTATCGGTTTGCTCAACATTTTCCATCCCCTGACATTGCTTAATTTTTTTAATATTAACAATATTAAAAAGGAAATAGATGAACTTGTCAATGAACTTTTTGAGAAGCAAAATAGAAAAAATCAGCTATTTTAGCTAGACCTATCCTGATCTAGTCATAATAGCTGACTCTTTCTTCCTACTAGTCTTGTTTCATGCATTAAGGTTGTTTTCGTATAGTTTGTTACTAGAAGTGAGAGCAGCTTTAATAAATATTTTCCCTATTAAAAAAACACAATTTATTAGAAAGCAGTAATTTATGCAATAAACTCACCAAATGACTTTCCAGTTATGATTACAAGTTGCAGGAACTATTTTTCTCTCCATTATATAATTAGCGATCAATTCAGAAGCGTCAAATTGAATTTCTCGAACAACTGGCTTATTTTTAAACATAAAGAAATCACCGCCACCACCTGCCCGATAGTTATTCATTACTACTTCATAAATAGCTTCTTCGTTTATTGGCTTCCCTTCAAAATCTAACTGAATGACTCTACTTCCTTTTGGTTTTGTTAGATCAAGGGTATACTCAATTCCTTCCCACATATCATAGTTATAATGCTGTGGTTTTGGATAAATAAAGGATGGATTAACGATTGGTTCGCCTTCGTCATTTAGAGCAAAGTATTTAGCACTTTTCTCCAGTGCTTCACGAATGTCTTTTCCAGTTAAAGCAAGCACTTTGAATGTATTAGGATAAATATAATTGGAAACAATGTCTCTCATTGTTACATTTGGATGAAATCCAGGCGATTCATTATTAAAGAGTGCCGTATTACTGATTTTCACCTTTGCAGCTTCCATTTGCACTTTATTAATAAATTCGATAAGTGGACTGTCCGCTAAGCGAATTTTCATTGGATCTTTTACCAGCATGTCCCCATCAATATGACCTATGGGCGTATCTAACCATTTTTGTGTACTTTCTTCATATTCTTTGACCAGAAGGAGGATTTCCTCGTTTGCTTCCACATCTGCTACAGATAATAATGCGGAATTTTTCTCGATTACTTCTCCTTTTCCATCTAATATTAATGTTATTTTCCCTACAAACTTCCCATTATTGCTTGGTTGAATAATTTCTGTTCCATTTATATTTCCAGTCAATTCTCTATGCTGATGACCTGTTAATAGGACATCTACTCCGTCAATTTGTTTACAAATGGTATATCCTTGATTCTCTCTAGTTAGTACTTCTGTCGGCTCTCCTGTTTCGGGATCCCGTTCAAAGCCTCCGTGATAAGAGATGACGAGAACATCTGGCTGTTCTTCCTTTTTTATATGTTCTACCCATTCCTTTGCACTATCAAATGCGTCATTAAATTGAAGCCCTTCAATATTCTTCGGATTTTCCCAATTAGGAATATAGTGAGTTGTCACGCCTAGGATGGCAATCTTAAACCCATTTATTTTTTTAATCAAATAAGGTATACCTAAAAATGGCTTACTTGTTTTTTCTTCTACAATATTGGCACAAAGCCAAGGAAAATTCGATTCCTCTACTGCTCCTTTTAAAATATCTAAACCGTAATTAAATTCATGGTTGCCAATAACAGCTGCATCGTATTTTAATTTATTTAATATCGTTATCATCGGATTTTGTTTATCTGCTAAAAAATTTACATAATGATACGTTAAGGGTGTGCCCTGAATTAAATCGCCATTGTCTATTACAACCGTATTCGGATTCTTTGCTCTTTCATTTTCTATAATGGAAGCAATTCTTCCTAGGCCAACAGCCGTCGGCGCATTATTGCCATAATTCAATGGAAATATATTTCCATGTATATCACTCGTTAATAAAATAGTTATTTCTGTATTCAAGATTTCATCTCCTGTTACTAAAATTCATCTTTTTTAAATTCCTTATTATCCGTTTACGTTCTCATTAATAGCAATTTCATTATAGCAAGTTCAACCTTCAATAACTACTTATTATTCTTAACATGCTTTTTCCTGCTCCACTAACTCAGAATATATAAAGCATATAGCAAACAAGGAGTATACCCAATAAACAAAATAGTTTCAATTATCATTTAATTTGATACAATAGTAATAATAAGACCTAATATAAAGGAGTGTTCCCTCTATATGAATAGCAGAAAATTATTAATTACCCATCCCCTCCATTCTTCACTTTTGGAAAAAATCCAATCCACATTCTCTGATTGGAAGATCATTCATGCATTAACAAAGGATGACTGGAAAGAGCATTTGATTGATTCCGAAATCATCGTTGGCTGGAAAAGCAGTTTTGATTTAGAAAGCATTATTCAAAATGACCAGCTCAAATGGATCCAAACATGGAGTGCAGGTGTAAATTCCCTTCCATTAGATCAATTAAGTAAAAAGAATATTTATATTACAAGCGCAAATGGCGTACATAGCTATCCTATTTCCGAAACGATTTTCGCACTCCTACTAGGATTAACAAGAAATATTCATACATATGTTCGAAATCAGCAAACAAAAAAATGGGATGGAACAGATATTAAATTAGAAGCCCATAAGAAAACAATTGGCATTATCGGTGTCGGAGCCATTGGGCTAGAAACTGCTAAAATTGCGAAAGCATTTGGCATGCATGTCATCGGTGTACGAAACTCCCGTAAAGCGACTGACTATGTGGATGAATTATACACTTCCGATCAGCTGAATGAAGTACTTCCAATCTGTGATTATGTTGTCGTTACTCTTCCATTAACAGATGATACATACCATCTATTTCAAAAAGAGCAATTTCAGCAAATGAAAAAGTCTGCATTTTTTATTAACATTGGTCGTGGAGAAATCGTGAAAGAGAATGATTTAATTGATGCCTTAACAAGTGGGGAAATCTTAGGTGCAGGATTAGACGTTTTTGAAACAGAACCTTTACATCAATCTAGCCCATTATGGGATTTAGAAAATGTCATTATTACTCCTCATACTTCTGGTTCAACAGAACATTACAGCAGTAGAGTAATCGAAGAAATATTCCTGCTGAATGCCAATCACTATTTAAAGGAAGAAACATTGCCGTTAAATTTAGTAGACTACCAAAAAGGTTATTAACTACCAAAATAGATGCGGAAACAAAAAAGAGGAGCTTGCTTTAGGAAGCAAGGACTCCTCTTTTTCATCCTACATTCTTATAATTTTTCTGGCTTGATGCACGCCGAATCATCATATAAACCTTTTGACTTAAGAAACCTACTAGGAGAATAACCACTAATAATAACGTAATCGTTGCTCCAGGAGGAGTTCCTAAATGATAAGATGAAAACAGACCAGTAAAAATACTAACTGCTGCTACTAAAACAGCAACGATAAACACCCATTTAAAACCTTTTACTAATTTAATGGAAAAAGCAGAAGGTAAAACTAACAAAGCTGAAACTAATAATACACCAATAGTAGGAATAATAACAGAAATTGCAATACCTGTTAAAATACTAAAAGCAATCGATAGTATACTTGTATTTATACCACTAGTTGTAGCAGTATCTTGATCAAAGGTCATAATATACATTTGTCTAGTAAAGAAAACAAAAAATAATAGAATAATTCCAGTAACAATTGCTAATACATTTACTTGCTGCTCGCTGATTGTAATAATACTCCCAAATAAATACTGATCCATGCTTGTCGTCATTCCGCCACTTGATAGGCTCATGAGAAATAAAGCGAATGATAATCCAGCAGCCATTAAAATGGCAATCGACACTTCAGAATAAGTATGATATGCACGTCTCATATACTCAATCCCTATCGCCCCAGCTATTACAACAAGTAAACTGGAAACTGTCACATTCGTTTGAAAGAAAAATCCAATTGCGACACCCGCTAATGAGATATGGGACAAAGTATCTGCCATTAACGCCTGTCTTCTTAGGACTAAATAAATCCCAATGATTGGGGCGATTATTGCAATGAGCCCACCTGCCCAAAATGCTCTTTGCATGAATTCAAGCTCAAACATCTCCATCCACCTTTTTCTCCTTTCTCTATATGAATGATCTTATCTAAGTAATCTTCTACTTCATCTTGATCATGTGTTACCATAACAACCGTTCTATTGTGTTCATTCACCTGATGCTTCATAAATTCATAAAATCCTTTTCTACTATCCGCATCCATTCCTGTTGTCGGTTCATCCAAAACAAGTAAATCCGGTTCTGACGCTAGTATCCTCGCAATTACAATCTTTTGTTTTTGCCCACCAGATAACTCCCCAATTTTCTTATTTCGATATTCCCACATTCCAACCATTTCTAATGCTTTCTTCACTGCCTCATGATCTACTTCCTTCAGCCTTTCATACCATTTTTTACGCTGATATCTACCTGAACGGACAAGCTCTATCACTGTACTTGGGAAGCCTACATTAAAGGAAGAAATTTGTTGTGGGACATAACCCACTGTTAGTTTTTTGCCATTGGCATTAAGCTTGCTGATTTTCACACTACCTGACCAAGGTTTTAGTAATCCTAACAATAACTTTAAAAGGGTAGATTTACTGGCACCATTTGGACCCGTAATCCCAACAAACTCACCACTTTCTAATTCAAAAGAAACATCTTCAAGAGAAGCAATATGCTCATACCCAAAAGTAACATTTGATACTGTCGCTAGTTTCATAGCAATTACTCCTTTCCATTTGTTATTCTTGCTTTCCATGTTCTCTAACATTTATACAAAAAACGATCAATCACAACCGTATTTCTCGGAGAGATGGTGATATGTTACTATCTCTCCCTTTCATAGAAAGGAGCCTTATCTGCTTCCATTTCTATACTAACTTTGTTAATCTACTTCCTAATTTATAAAATATACATTTTATCTTTCATAATTTTTGCTATTCTCCTGATGCATATACTCGATTTACTGATATATTGAGTTCTTTCCTTCTTCATTTTGGAGAGCTTAACCATTTCGTATTCATTACGATTTACAGTGTGAATGTAAAATCTAATTAGTCTGTTTATAAGATAAATCTTGATTGCTTAACCTCTCGAACCTTTTCCCTTTTTTATTTCTATTATACATGACACTTAATAATAGACTTTTCCTACTAAAGTGTCAATATAAATCCAAACGATTCCGATTAAAAATTTTATTATAAATTCGTTGATTGGTCAAGAAATTCGCCTTTTTAAGAGATATTCTCTACGTTTCTTCATTAATATAGTCAATTTGAATGACCAATAAACATATTATAGCTACTTTATACAGAAAGCTAATTTCACACTCGTTTTTACTAACTACTATAAAAAACAATTTTATTAGAAAACATCCAACAATAAAATTCCTAAAACCACACATAAATACCAGTCAGCAATGCATATATTTTATATAATCGGGTATAAAATATAGAAACAGAATAAAAGCATTACTAGCTAAATTAAACTAGTAATGCTTTCCTTAAAAACTACTATATTAGAATCGAACAACTCTACCATTAAATACAGATTTCCAATATCCGCTATCCATAGATGCTATTGCAACACCAGTAGAACTCTGTGAACCAATAAATTTGCCACCACCAACATAGATTCCTACATGTCCGTCTGTTTTGTATGTGTTAAAGAAAACTAAATCTCCTGGTTGCATATCACTAGTTGATACTTGAGTTCCTGAGTTTTTCAAGGCATCAGTACTTGCAGGAATGCTGTATCCAGCCTGTGAATAAGCCCAACTAACAAATCCAGAACAATCAAACAGTCCATTTGCTACATCAGAAGCTGTTCTCCCGCCACCAAATTTATAAGTAGAATTACCAATATATTTATATCCAGCAGTAATAGCTTTTGATTTTCCACCACTTGCTTTCGCACTTGAACTCTTACTAGCATTTTCACTAGTTCCAACGGTAGAAGCAACTAATTGATTTAAGCTATCTTGTTCTTTTTGTTGAATCATTTTCTTAATCTCTGGCTCAACTGTTTGTAAAGAACCGTATTTTTGTTCTAATTCAACTTTACGTTGTTTATTTTCAGTTTCTTTTGCTTTTAAATCTGTTTTTGCTTGTTCATTTTTCTTCTGTTGCTCTAGATTTTGCTTTTGCATTTCTTCAAGATCTAACTTCGTATTATTTAATTCATCGTACTTATCTTTTACTTCATTTTGCTTCGTCTCTAAATCTTTTTTATCTTTTTCATTGCTTGCGATTAAGTCTTGATCAGCTTCCATAATAGTTGCTACTGCACCTACACGGTCAACAAATTCTTTAAAGCTAGCAGCACCAAATAATACTTCAATATAATCAACACTTCCACCATTTTCTTGGAAAGTACGTGCTCTTTCTTTTAATACATCATTACGCTTTTCAATTCTATCTTCTATTTCTTTGATTTTTTTCTCAAGAGAAGCAATTTCTTTCTCCATTGTTTTCATCTTAGCTTTTGTTTCGTCAATAAGGCTTTGATTTTCCTCAATTGCTTTATCAACTCTATTAATTTGTGCTTCTAATTTCTTCAGTTCTTCTTGTGTTTCTACAATCTTAATTTGAGCGTCAGAAATTTGGCTTTGCAAAGATTGCTGTTGTTCCGTAACGCTAGTTGATTGAATTGCATGAGCATTTATTCCTGGGATGGCTAAGCTAGTGCCTAATCCTAGTAATATCGTCGTATTTAGTACCACTAGTTTCTTTTTAAACATTTCCATTTTCCCCCTGCACATTATCTAATGTAGAATTCTTCTAATATATTTATCTATGTATTTTCTGTATGTTTATGGATGTAATGGTAGAGAGACTCTTATAATATAGTATTCTCTACTCTTTAAATCAAACAAAAACCCTGTTTTCGACGAAAGTTCTTTATATAAAACATCTTTCGCCACAAATAGAAGTATACCATCATAATTTGACATTTAAGTAATAGGAATATTACAGTTATGTTTCAAATGTCATTTTTCTTCGATTGTTCACAATTTTTTCAAACTTTTTACCTATATATTCCTCTAAAAAATGGTATTAACAATATAATATTGAAAAAACGAACCGTTCTTTATAAAAGTATCTTATCATTTTACACCGACATTTTTCAACATTTCTCGCATCCCTCCCTTTTAAGACTTGTAAAATTAAATCCTTTTGTTTACGCTCTTGCTTAACTAACACCTTTCTTCCCTCTTATCCTGAGTATGCAATTTTGTTTAAAAAACTATATGGTATATTATAAATAGCTTTTTATTGGCTGATTTCTATAAGAATGCTGCTATTTTAAATAGAAAGTTCAACAAACCGTTTGCAGTCATTCTTTATTTAATAGTGAAGGATTTGATAAATACATGAAGAGAGTAATAGTAGTTGGCGGAGGAATACTTGGAGCCTCTATCACATTTGAATTAGCAAAACGTGGAGCCGAAGTTATTGTTATTGATAGAGAGGATAGAGGACAGGCTACCAAAGCAGCGGCAGGAATCATTTGTCCATGGAATTCACAACGCAGAAACAAAAAGTGGTATCTATTAGCTAGAGAAGGTGCGAAATACTATCCAACCCTTGTTAAAGATTTACATAGCTACGGTCAAATAAATACAGGCTATAAAAAAGTTGGAGCCCTTAGCCTCCATTCAGATGAAACAAAATTAGAAGCAATGAAAGAGAGAACATTAAAGCGAAAAGTAGATGCCCCAGAAATTGGCGATGTAAACATCCTTACCTCGTCAGAAGCTAGCTCATTATTCCCATTATTAGCTCCAGGATACGGTGCCTTACATATTAGTGGAGCGGCAAGAGTAAATGGATGGGCATTACGGAACGCTCTTATAGAAGCTAGTAAGCAATTAGGTGCTACCTTTATCCAATCAACTAGTACACTTATAAAGGAAAAGGATACAATAAAAGGGGTTAAACTTAGTGACAACACAACCATTTATGCAGATGAAGTAGTTATCGCGGCTGGTGTTTGGGCGAATGAATTACTGGAACCACTGCAATTATCTTTTGACGTGAAAGCTCAGAAAGGACAGATACTACACATAAAGTTACAAAATGTTCACTGTTCAGATTGGCCAGTTGTCATGCCTCCACATGACCAGTATTTATTAACATTGGAAAATAACAATATTGTTATAGGGGCAACACATGAAAATACGCCTGGGTTATCTGCCGATATTACCATTGCCGGAATAAAAGAGATTATCGATAAAGCATTACTCTTTGCTCCAGGATTGGCAGATGGCATTTGGAGTGAAGCAAAAGTTGGCTTTCGTCCATTTACAAATGATTTTCTTCCTGTATTCGGAAGACTAAAGCAATATGATCGATTAACGATTGCTAATGGTTTAGGTGCATCCGGCTTAACGATGGGCCCATTTATCGGACAACAACTCGCACAACTTCTTCTTGAGTCTGAATGTGATATCGATTTCGCTCCATACTCTATTGATAGTACCATCCAAGAAATATAAATTTTGCTAAAACAAAAATTCCCTTTATTTATAGTTGAGCTATTAATAATATCCGATTCATTTTAACAAGAGGACCCTTGACTTTCTTTGGCAAAGTCAAGGGTCCTTTCATATTGAATGCTTTATTTTGTCTAATAACACTATTTTTCAAGCATACAAAATAGGTACATTTACTTAAGGTTTTTCTTCCTTTGATAATCGCAAATTCCCTTTACCTCATGAAAAGATTAGTATTACTCCATCTTTTTCAATAAATCCCAGTCAGGCGAAGAAACAATAGAATAGATAGTAATTTCTGCATATGGCTCTTCTACAATATTCATATTAAAATTGTCCCTATTACGTTCATTTTCAGTCTATTGACTGTTTATTTCAATTGACGCTTAGAAAAATTTTACGTTTTACATAAAAAGGAATCTTCAATCAGTGATTTTCATTCCTTCACTGATTGATAGAAAACCAAACAAGCTTACTGGTGAAGTTTACTACCCGTTAATCCGGGATTAATCATTAGGCTTTTTACATTTTAGGGGGATTAGAAAATGAGTCGAATTATCACGATTACTTCTGGCAAAGGAGGAGTTGGAAAAACTACCATTACTGCAAATATTGGTACGGCTCTTGCATTAAAAGGCTATAAAGTATGCTTAATTGATGCAGACTTTGGTTTGCGAAACCTTGATGTTCCACTAGGATTATCTAATCGAATCATTCTCGATATTTCCGATTATTCGCAAAAGCTATGTTCTTTTAATCATGTCTTGGTTAGACACCGTTCAATGAAGAATCTTCATTTAGTGCCTGGCACTAAAAAACAACTATCAGAGATGGATACAGTATCGTTTATGGAGATGCTTAAAGAAATTAATCCACTTTATGATTATATATTAATTGATTCTCCTTCAGGATTGGAAAGCGGATTTTTTCATGCATTAAATGGAGCTGATGAGGCAATTATTGTAACAACACCTGACAAAACTGCATTACAGGATGCAGACAGGGTAATTGGTATACTGGAGTCACAAAATAATCATCACGTATCTCTGCTTGTAAATCATTATAAAAACAACCAAGAAGTAGAAGATATATCACAATTATTAAATATAGCTTTTCTAGGAGCCATTCCTGCTGATATAAATATTATTTCTGCTAATCATAAAGGTAATCCAATTGCGCTAAACCCTACTTTACAATCTGGGGTGATGTTTAGAAAGATTGCAAACAATCTTTCCAAACACCATTATAACCAGAGATTTGATTTACCTTCTTATAACCAAAACCTTTTTACACACAATAAATTAAAGCTATCTTTTTAAAAATATATACTGATGATTGAAATCATGGGTTTCTTACTTAGAGATTACTTGATATGTTGGAATTTCATAGTTTAATGTATAAGAGCTTATTAAACTATATAAATTATAGATTTGATTCACTTGTTTAGTTGCCCAGCCAATATCTGAAGCATACTGATGCGTTGCTGTGCCTGTTTTCTCAGCAGCATCAGGATTCCATCTCATTTTATATAATGTATCCTGTCCAGCATTGACATACCCTTGAGCAATAAATTTCGCACCACCTATAATGGCAGCTTCCGGTGTAAACCAGCCTGCGTTATAGGCATATTGGGCACCACTTGAAATGGCAGATCCATCATAAGCACCAATACCATACATGTTATAAACTTTTTTACCATTAATCTCAACACCGTTTGCCAAAGTAGAAGTTCCATTCCCAGTCTCTAAAAGAGCATGCGAAATCAAATAGAGTTCATTCACCCCATAAGCATTAGCGGCAGTTACAAAAGCAGATGCTTTTCCTGCTAAAATCCCTTTTCCAGCTAATATCTTTTTGTCTACTTCCTCATCATCCACATTTGCCTTTGCAGACAATTTTAGGAATTGCAGAGATTGAGTGTCACTATTTATAAAATTATTTGGGTTAAGATAATAAGCAGTGTCTTCTTTGCTAGCACTCACCCATGCTTGTGAATAATCCACTTTATACCAGTAGTAACCATCTGTTCCTTTTACTTTGGAAACAATCGTTAATACTTGTCCACTAGTCAAGGTACTAACAACCGAATAATCAGTTCCAGCCCCTCCCCGTAATCTCCAGCCATTACCGAGGACTGTTGCTTTTGTTGAATCAGCTGTTTTGAATGCAATCGCATCTTCTCGAATGTATGTATCATACTTTTTGTCAGTTTGCGGATTAACACTCAATTGAATATCCGTCATGTCCTCTATTGTAAGATTGTAATTCACATAACTTTTATTAATCGTTGCATTAGTGGTTCCATTTCCTTTTGCGGATAAATACTCTGTGCTTACGTATCCTTCTAGATTATTTACTTTCACTTTGGACCAACCATTTTCTTCTGACTGTACAATTACTACTGTTCCAGCTGGAAGCTTACTGACAATTGTGCCACTTGTAGATGGTGTAGATCTCATATTTAAGCTAGATCCCGCTTGAACGTTAACGATTTTTTCTATTACTGCTGGTGTTTCTTCTGGCTTTGTTTCTTCCGTTTGGTCTGTTCCCTTTTCTGGACTAGAAATGCTCGTTAAGTACTCGCTACTTACATAGCCTTCTACCTTATCTGTCTTGATTTGGGACCAGCCATTTTTTTCAGACAATACGGTTACCACTGTTCCTGCAGTGAGTTTCCCTTTGATTGCACCACTTGTAGATGCTGTCGATCTCACATTTAAACTAGATCCTGCTTGAACATTGACTTTCTTTTCTACCGTTGGTGTTTTCTCTGGCTGGTTTTCTTCGGTTTTACCTGTTTGGTCTGTTCCCTTTTCTGGACTAGAAATGCTCGTTAAGTACTTGCTACTTACATAGCCTTCTACCTTATTCGTCTTGATTTGGGACCAGCCATTTTTTTCAGACAATACGGTTACTACTGTTCCTGCAGTAAGCTTCCCTTTGATTGCACCACTTGTAGATGCTGTCGATCTCACATTTAAACTAGATCCTGCTTGAACATTGACTTTCTTTTCTACCGTTGGTGTTTTCTCTGGCTGTTTTTCTTCGGTTTTGCCTGTTTGGTCTGTTCCTTTTTCTGGACTAGAAATGCTCGTTAAGTATTCGCTACTTACATAGCCTTCTATCTTATCCGTCTTGATTTGGGACCAGCCATTTTTTTCAGATAATACGGTTACTACTGTTCCTGCAGTGAGCTTCCCTTTGATTGCACCACTTGTAGATGCTGTCGATCTCACATTTAGATTAGAACCAGTTTGGACATTCACTTTTTTCATTGTAACTGCCGGCGACTTGTCCGTATTACTTTGTCCGCTATCTTTATCGGTTACTTTATTTGAAGAAGCATTATCTGTAATCTGCTTATCAGACAAATAAGTACTACTTACATAGCCTGTCTTCCCAGATACTGTTACTTTATCCCAACCGTTTGCACTTGAAAGAACAGTAACCTTCGTTCCTCTAGAAAGCTTCGATACAATTGAACTATTTGTATTTGCTTCCTTTCTTACATTTAACGAAGAATTTTTAGCTACATTTACATATTTCGCTGTTGTTTTAACACTTGTGTCTTTACTGGTACTTGTGCTTGGTTTTTTGGTATTTGACGTACTACTTGTTGACTTCTCTGCTGCTAAATACTGTGTCGCTACATATCCTTGTTTTCCATACACTTCTACCTTTGACCAACCATTTGATTCCGAATAAACTGTTACTGGCACATCTTTTGCCAATTTAACAATGATAGAACCTGAATTAGATGGGCTATTTCTTAAGTTCAAACTTGAACCAGTATTTACATTTACATATTTCGTTACTTTTTTTTGTTGGTTTGTTATATTGGTTGTTTTCTTTTCCTCTGTTTGCTCGGCCTTTATGTATTCAGATGCTACATATCCATCTTTTCCATTTACCTTAATTTTTGCCCAGCCATTTGATTCAGAAACCACTTCAACCTTTGTGTTATTTTTTAGCTTTGTTACCACATTCGCTTTAGTGGATGCTGTTTCTCTGACGTTTAATGTGGAAGAAGGGTTAATGGAAACATATTTTATCGAACTTACTTGCTTTGTTGTTAAATAAGTTGATGATACATAACCAGTCTTTCCATTCACATCCACTTTTGACCAGCCCTTTGTTTCTGAAAGGACATTTACTTTCGCTCCAGCATTTAAAGTGGTTACAATATTTGTATTTTCTGATGGACCGACCCTTACATTTAATACCGATCCCTTATTAACCTCTACATATTTAATGTTGGAAGCAGCGTGAGCCTCTTCCATGAAAAGTGGAGAAGATAATGCTGCTAGAAATATTCCAGGTACTACTACTTTTTTCACACTATATACCTCCTAGATCTATTATCTTGATTCATTATTAGGTATCTTTAAACTATCATCCTATTACTACCTATTGCTATTACCCTATTATGTATTCTTTAATACCTATGATATTATCTATTATTCTACTAGTATATAATCCTATAGTCACGTTTTTTTATTGTTTTTAAATACAACAGGACAAAAGTTTTACACAATTACAAAATATGTCCATTATCTCTAATTCAAAAGTTGCTTTTTGAATTAGGAATTTATCTTTTAAGAATATTGAAAAAGAAGTCCAAGTCAAAATTAGGTCGATAAACCTATTCTAATAGATAAAGGGTATTTTTCTGTACGTTAAGCTGGAATTAAAAGAGCGTCCTATCTAACGGTAATACCGCTAAATAGGACGCTCTTAACTCAATTTATTTCAAATAGAAAAAATCTTTAACTCTCCCATTCTACTGAAAGATCATAGGAAATCGGACTTTCCATCACTCTTTTTATTTCCTCTAATGATTGCTCACTGCCCAGTGCCCACATTAATTTTGCTACAAGGGCTTCGGTATTCATATCTGCCGATAAAATAACATTGTATTGAGACACTTTTCTGCCTACTTCATATAATAATAAATCTTGCCCTTCTTCCAAGCACTGTGTAGAAATAATAACTGCGATTCCTTCCTTTACCATTTCTTCAATCTTTGGCAACAGATTTCTTTCCTCAAATGGTAATCCGCCATTGCCAAAGCTTTCAATAATGACTCCTTTATATGCATGTTTAATAAAATCAAAAATTTCAGGTTTTGTTCCTGGATGCAATTTTAATAGAAATACATCTGGACATATACTTGTATCCAATTTAAGCTCATTCGTTTGCTCGTCCGGCTTCCATAAATAATGAATTTGATTTTCTTCTATCTTAGCTACATACGGATGGTTAATACTTTCAAAAGCATCATAACTTTTAGTGCGCATTTTTACTGCTCTAGTCCCAATAATCACTCGACCATCGAAAACGACAAATACTCCACCAATATCCTCTTTTGCAAAGCGGATACTGTCCATTACATTTTTCTTGGCATCTGTTTGTTTAAAACTAATCGGAACCTGTGATCCTGTAATAACAACAGGTTTTTTCAGACCTTGTAGCATATAAGAAAGCGCAGCTGATGTATATGCTAACGTATCTGTTCCATGTGTAATGATAAAACCATCATATTCGTGATAATGTTTAGCAATCGTTTCAGCCATCATTATCCAATGTTCGGGCTGCATATTAGTACTATCTCTATTCATAATAATTTTACAAGTTACATCAACTTCTAAAACATCATTTTTAAAATATTGAAGGAGCTCTTCTGCAGACAAACCGGGGACAAGTCCTTCCTTTCCTTCTACTGAAGCGATTGTTCCACCGGTTGCAAGTAACAGTAATTTTTTCATTTTTAGTCCTCCTAGATGCAATGCTCCTTAAAGCATACGGTTTCGCGATATATACCACGTAATTATATATACTTAAAGAAGTTTCCGCAATAAGAGGATTCTATCCATTTTTGCTGTGTAATACTTACTTTCTCGTATGTACCTACTTCTATTTCCCTATAGGATGGATGGAAATAGAAGGTTGGACAAAACTAAATAATTAATCTGTAAAGACGAACAATCTCTAATTTAGCACTAAAAAAAGGTTACTTTCTCATACTGATTATTTCTGTTTATACACGTAGACGCCACGGGGATTAGCGAGACAGCGCGAGCCCCATGGAAAGCGAAGTGTATGTTGAACTGCTGGTAATAGCAACAAACTTCATGGAACATCCTTTAAAAAAACCCAAACATCTTCGTATAGTTGTTCGGGTTTATCTTAAGCTGCTATACTTATGTCCCAACCTTTTGTAATAAAATCAGACTTTAATCTAAATAGGTAATCTTTTCCTCAATGGACGCTCGTTCTTTAGGAGCCATGATTTCTTCTGGATAACCAATTGCAAGCACGGCAACGACTTCATATTCTTCACTTACTCCTAAAGTTCTTCTTCCTAAAGCAGAGGAGCCAACAGAACTCCAAAACGTTCCAACTCCTTCTTCCCATGCCTGGAGCATCAAATTTTGAATGAAGCAGGAAACGGCAGATAAGTTTTCATCTCGTTCGATTTGGTTTCTTCCTTTATGAGATAAAACCGCTAAAACCTTTGATGCTCCGCCAAAATTTGTTTTATGCTTTAATTCTGCTCGAGTCTTTTCTCCAATAAAAAGAATTTCCCATGGTTCCGTCATCTTATGATTTGGTGCAAATCTGGCACGTTGTAGCCATTCCACAATAACAGCATTGTCGACCTCGTCAGATTTGAATTTTTTTATCGTTCTTCTAGTTGTAATAGCTTCGGAAACATTCATTTCTTCCTCTCCCCTTTTTAGAAAACTTATTTACTTTTCCTCCTTCTTATAATAACGCTATTTTTATCTTTTTTAAATCATTCCTCTTTCTACCGTTTTATTTAGTATCCTATAAATAGAGCATATTTACTTTATATTGTAGCTATTGTTTCTAAATCCACTTCTTTTTACTTCAATATTTACATGTGCATTTATCTTAGCATCTTTAAATCCAGCATCCCAATCATCTTCATATTGTTTAAAATGCTTATAATCTTGATCTCTAAATATCTCTCCTAATCCAAATATATCTGCCACATATTCTTTTTGCATTTTTTTTATTAGTTGATTAAATTCCTTCTCTAGATAGCTGTTGGCATGTTCTTCAAAATCTTCGAATGCATTCACTTTTGCACCTTTGATCCCTTTATCAGATCCTTCAAGAGTAGATTCAGCACGAACAAATATATCTATTTGCGGCCTTCCGTTTACTTGCCTAGCTTTAACTTTTGTCTGCGTATGTATTACGCGCAATCCAAAAAAATTTTGATCGTCATATGGGATAGTCAAAGAAGTTCGTTCCAATTTATTTTGAATCCACAATAATATTCTAGTATCATATAAATCAAGATACCCTTGTAGCTTTCCGTATTTAAAAATTGCCAAAGAGTCAATTTTTGCGACCGCTGCTGGCACAGTCGTCTTTAAATTATCCATACTTCCGCCCATTTCTTTATCGCCCAATATTTTCATAGCAGCTAACACTGGAACTTGTCCTTGTGATGCATATGTACGAATAAAATCATTTAACTTAATTCCAGGAGTTCCTCCCCATTCCTTAAGCATATTATCCAGCTGAGGAAATATTTTTAAGGAAGAGACTTTTTGATAATCATTAACCACTCTTAAAAAATCAACAGCTTGTGCATCTCTAGCAACTACTATATTAAAGTCATCTCTTATTTCCCGATCCCTATCGAAATAATCCATAAAACTAAGGATTCCTTCTCTAGCAATTTCTTCTCCAATTACAAGTAATCTTGTATGCGAAAAGACCAAGTGAGTAGAAATAGCAATGTTAAACTTATGGGTAATCTCCCCAACTGTATCTCCTTCTATCGAGTATACAATCGCGGGAGCTAAACCTTGAGCAGTTCTAGGATTTAGCTCCGTTGCCGAAGTACTCTCTATAGAAAGTTTATATTTATGATCTTCTCCTTTATCTACCGCTATCCCTGTTACAATTGCATTTTGATTTAACTCCGAATGATCCCAACAGCCAGTTAACAAAAAGATGGATATAATGGATAAACTTAATAAGCAGCATTTCATATTTTAAACTACTCCCTTAGAATCATCGATATTGTTTTTATCACCTTCCTAACAATATTGCTAGGATAACTATAAAAAAAGGATAATTTCATCTTTTTCAAAGGTTTACCAATAGGTTATGAAAAAGAACAAAAATTATCCTTTATATCGTTATAATTCCATTTACTATTTTCTTAAATGGTAGGGAACAGTTGTAACAATAACATTTCTTTTATATAGAAGATGTGCCTTTATCAAAAGACTGGATTGATTGTGTAAAATATTATGCCAATTTTTCTTCGTAATAAATTGTGGGATAATAACTGTCACATTATGCTTCTGTTCAGCAGCTTTTTCCTCTATCATATCAATAAATCTTGCTAAGGGTCTAATAAGACTTCGATAGTGAGAATGAATCGTCACTAACCGAATATCCGGTCTAAAGCCCTTCCATTTTTCTTCCATCCGTCTCTCGCTCTCTCTGTCAAACGCAACATATACTGCAATTACTACATCTCCAACTGTCTCTGCATACGCTAAAGAATTCTCCACTACTTTTGTAATTCCAGCAACCGGAAGTATAACAATATTTCCTTCCATTTTTACATCAGAATGTTTCTCTGGTATTCTTAATTGCTCTGCAACATTTTGATAGTGCTTATTTATTTTATGAAACACTAAAACAACAAATGGCAGAAAGATGAGTACTGGCCACACTTGTAAGAACTTTGTTGTAAAGAGAATTAGTAAAACGGTAAAAGTAATAACCGCTCCAATTAAATTAATAGCTAGTTTCCCTCTCCATCCAGCTGGTTTCTCTTTCATCCATTTTCTACTCATTCCTGTTTGCGATAATGTAAACGGAATAAACACTCCTACTGCATATAAAGGAATAAGTTTTTCTGTGTGACCTCCAAAGAAAATGATTAATAAGATAGATGCAATGCCTAAAATGACAATCCCATTTGAATAACTTAATCTGTCTCCTCTAACAGTAAATATTCGAGGCATATATTTATCCGATGCTAAATTGACGGCAAGTAAAGGAAATGCTGCATAGCCTGTATTGGCCGCCAATACCAATATTAACGCAGTTGTCACTTGGATAAAATAATACATGGCATTTTTGCCAAACACCTCTGTAGCTATTTGGGAAATTACCGTTTCTTCTCCATTTGGAGCAATCCCAAACCAATAGGCAAGGAAGGTAATACCAGAAAATAATACAGCTAGAAAAAGTCCCATCATCGTTAACGTTTTTACTGCATTTTTGGCAGATGGTTCTTTGAAATTTGGCACAGCATTCGAAATTGCTTCCACTCCTGTTAAAGCAGAGCAACCGGAAGAAAATGCCTTTAATAAAAGAAAGATGCTAAGGCCTGGAACGGTCGTTCCTATTGGCGCGTGTAGTTCAACAGGAACATCGCCGTTTAAAACTTTCCAAATACCAACACCAATTAAAATAAATAATGTTAAAACAAATAAATAAACTGGATAAGCTAAAACGGAAGCAGACTCAGTTACACCTCTTAAATTTAAGATTGTTATCAGAATTACCAGCATGATTGCGATAAGAACATTATATTTATACAAACTAGGAAAGGCTGAAGTTATTGCATCTGTTCCAGCCGAAACACTTACTGCAACCGTTAAGATATAATCTACTAAAAGCGAACCACCTGCAATAAGGCCAGCGTTCTCTCCTAAATTATTTTTTGATACAACATATGCTCCTCCACCTTGAGGATAGGCATAAATGATTTGACGATAGGACATCAGCAAAGCTGCCAACAAAACAAGAACACCAATTGCGATAGGAATGGAATACCAATAGGCTAAGAAACCTACTGCTGATAATACAAGCAAAATTTGTTCTGTTCCATATGCTACCGATGAAAGTGCATCAGATGAAAGAATGGCTAAAGCCTTTAATTTATTTAATTTCTGGTCCCCTAAAGCACTTGTTTTTAACGGTTTTCCAATTACGATTCTTTTTACGGTCGATCTGTTCACGATTTATCCCTCACTATGACTATTGATACTTTTTCTGTTTTTGGGCAAATAAAAAAACTACAAAGAATTACTGTGTAGTTAAGTAATAGTAAACATCACGTATTCTCCCCTCTAAACGCTTCCGGAGTTAGCTGTCGGATTAGGACATATGAGAGTTGCCCTTCCTTTTTAAGGATTCACCCCAAGTGTAAGTGTTGCACACAAATACTGGTTCCCCCGTTCTAAATAGATTAAGCGATTCGTATTAAATTTTGTTTTGCATGACTGATATTACTCCTGAAAAATAGGAAAGTAAAGGATTAAAAAAGGACAAAAATCAACAAATCTTACCGAATAAAAGAATAAGAACTGAATTACATGGAAGAATCTATCTCTAGCTCATTATTTTATCGATTTTCAAACAAAGGCATAATTTCTTTCAACCTTTAAAAATAACAAAAAAGATGAGTACAGTGCAAAGCACTATATCTCATCTTTTTTCATCTATTAATAAGCTAGGCTGAATAGCCCTTTGATATGTGATAAGTAACGAATATTACTTGCTTCTTTCATTAATGAAGCTGGTAATCCTCTTAATGGAGTTGAACTCCCACCAACGATTGCTACTCCGTCTTTTCTACCAAGACTCGCAAGTGTACCAGAGTTAATTGGAGCAAATGAATCTAATGCTTTATCTTCAAGATATGCATATAGATTATATCCAATTAATTCACCCATTTGCCAAGCAATTTGAGCAGTAGGTGGTGCTGGACGACCATCACCATCCGCTGGGAAGTATACTGCACTATCTCCAGCTACAAATACATCAGGGTGTGAAGTGGATTGTAAGAATTCATTAACAGTTGCACGACCGCGATTTACTTCTAATCCTGAAACGCCGACTAATGGATTTCCTTGTACGCCACCTGTCCATACAAATGTATTAGCAACAATTTTTTGACCATCTTTTAAATCAATTACATTGCCAGAAACATTCGTTACAGGTAGTCCAGTTAAGAATGTCACGCCACGTTTTTCCAAGCTTTTAGTAGCACGTTCGATTAAGTCTTCTGGTAATACTGGAAGAATTTTCGGACCAGCTTCTACTAATAGTAATTTAATATCTCGGAAATCAACACCATATTTTCTTGTTAAACCTGGTAGGATATCAGCAAGTTCACCAACAAGTTCTACACCTGTTAGACCTCCACCACCAATTAAAATAGTAGCATCTTCTTGTTTTCTTGATTTAGCATATTCACGAATACGATCTTCAACATGATTGTAAATTCTATTTGCATCCTCAGCTGATTTAAGAACCATGCTGTTCTCTTCAAGACCTGGAATACCAAAGTATGCAGTTACGCTTCCTAAAGCTACAACTAATGCATCATAAGTTAATTTAGCTCCACCGTTTAAAACAACTTCTTTTGTATCCACATTGAAAGAATCAACAGAAGCAATTTTCAAATCGATATCTTTCCCTTTAAATAATTTCTCTAACGGCATAGCAACTGCTTGTTCAGAAACATTACCTGCTGCTAAACGGTGCAATTCCGTAATAATTTGATGTGTTGGGTATTTATTAATAACGGTAACTGTAGCTTCTGCTTTACTGTAAAATTTACGAACATTTAAAGCTGCTAAAAGGCCACCGTATCCAGCACCTAAAATAACGATATGTTTTGACATAGTAAATCCTCCGTCCTTATTACATTTAAAAGTATTGGCAGACTTCCTTATCCCTTTTTGTCATAAAAGAAATCCTTTTATAAACAAAATGCTGACTTGGCAAGACTACATGAAAGATTATTTATTATTGCGCTCTGACATAATTTGAAGATAGCTCTGTAAAAAACGGAACATCTTTTGTGCTTGTGGGTCTTTTAACATTTTCATTAGACCAAATATACCAATTGTTTCATTGCTTTCTTCTGCACGATCCTTTGCTTCAATCGCAGCTGAAGCCATACCCTTAACGGAATGGATAACAGGCTCGAACATTTCAGTAGTCGCACCAACAATATCACTCTTAAAAACTTCATCCTGTGATAAGGATTGAACAACATCATATGATTTAGATAGTCCATTAACCATTTCAGTTAACTTTGGTAGTTGCTCGATTAACGTTGTCAATGATTCTTGAACCTCAGGCTTTAACAACTGATCCAATAGATCTTGATTTGTTGTAGCAGTCAGTTGTTTTTCAGCATTTGTTTGGGCAGTAGTTTCTGACATAACTGATTCTCCTTTACTATAAGCTTTTCGCTTAAATGTTATTAACAAATTATTTGTGATTGAGTGCACAAAAATTCGCAAAAGATATTTTTACCTACTCTAGTTAAAATGAATAAAGGTATGTACAAATCATCGTTGTAACACTCTTCTTTTAAACAGTAGAAGAGGATGTACAACCTCTCCATCATTAAACTCCTTTAATATAATACCACTTTTTGAACAAAAATAAATGTAAGTTTGACAAAAAAATAGAGTTTTTTTGAACAAAAGTGAAGTTTATCACGAATTAAGTGATTAATGTCACAAAACAAACAAAATAAATATTAACTCTAAATATTCTTAAGTTTTATTGTATATACTATTATGCTAAAAAAATAACCTACTATTCATTCCCGTCTCAATATATATTCTTTAAAAAACGACGAATCCCTGTAAGTGTTTTCATTTTTTGCCGAATATTTCGTTTGTTAAAGAATGTATGGACAAATCTGTTTTCCTTTATAATCTGCCCACACTTGCCTTAACTATTTGCTCACAATCGGTAAATAAACAGAACAGGTTGTTCCTTTCTTTACTTTGCTTTTAATCTTAATTTTACCGTTTAAATGATGAATGATATTAAAGCATACCATGGTGCCAATTCCAGTTCCTTGTGTTTTTGTGGAATAAAAAGGGGTTCCTAGTCTGTTTAGCTCCTCTTCAGACATCCCTTTTCCATTATCCGTAATATTTATTCTTATATAATTTTCTGTTATTTTTTCAGATATAACTACTTCACCTGTATACTCTATTGCTTCAATCGCATTCTTAATCATATTTATAAATAATTGCAAAATTTCATCTTGTCCAGCTTCAATAATACAAGGTGTTTGAACTTGATTATATATTTTCACATTATTTAAAAGAGCATATGGACTCATCAGCTCTTCTACTTTTTTTAGAAGCTTGCCTAGATTAATCTGCTCTTTTGTCCCTTCATTTGTTCGAGCAAGTGACAAATAATCATTTATTATATTTTCTGCCCTCACTAACTCTGATGACATAAGGGAAAGCATTTCTTGTTGTTTACTAGTAATATTGGAAGATTCCTTTAATAAATGAGTATATCCTTTGACAACAGTTAGTGGATTTCGTATTTCATGGGCAACAGATGCAGCCATTTCACCAATTAATCGTATTCGCTCCGTTTGTTGCATATGCTCCTTCTTTCGTTCTTGATAGGAAAGTGATTCTATTAAATAAATAGAAATAATTAAGGTAACAATATGAGATAAGTATAAATAAACAACAAATATCAACGTTATTTTATTTGTGAAAAAAGAAGTAGCAATTAAATCAATACTAATAGGAAAAAGCAATGTTAAACAAATAATCAATAATTTTTTTATATGCGATTTGGCCTGGTTGAATTTTTTGATTGCGAAGTACAAGATAGGTAATGTCAATAATACAATGATAAACGTTACCATTAACCCTTCGTTATATCCAATCATATATCGGTATATAGCCATAACAATGGTTGTTATTAACCCAGCTGGAAACCCACCATAGAAAAAAGCAACCACCCAAGGAATAGTCCTTAAATCATAAATATGACCAGGAGCTATTTCTAAAGGAAATGTCATGGATAAAATTACTATGACGGAACAATAAATAGATGTAAATATACTTTTATTTTTAATTTTTAATTTATGAAAATAATAATAATAAATAAAAATTGGAACAACATTCAATAATAATACAAATAAGTAATTGTCAAATCTAATCATCTTTTCTCCTCATTATATAAAAATCCTCACCTATCTACGTTACCATCATTTCACAATTATTTCATTAGGAATTATTTTTTTCTATCTAATTTCACCTGTAATTTTCCTTATTGAAAATAATAATTTTTTTGAAAATAGCCCTTAAAAAAAACAGCATTCAAGTTAAACAAATAATTGCCGAAAAAGCTGACATACTAATAGTGGTTAATAGCAATGTAATCTTTTTTATGTAATCCCTTCATCATTACTTAAAGAGGAGTAAAAAATGACAAATAAACAAGCAAATTCTAATACTTCAAAATCTGAAAATCTGAAATGGTGGCAGTTATCTTTAATTGGTGTTGGCTGTACAATAGGAACTGGCTACTTTCTAGGTTCCAGTCTTGGAATCAAAGAAGCAGGTCCCTCCATTGTTTTTACCTTTATCTTAGCTGCAATCGGTACGTATATCGTTTTTAATCAATTAGCAAAAATGACGGCAGAGGATCCGCAGGAGGGGTCATTTTGTTATTATGCAAATAAAGCATTCGGTCCCTGGGCTGGGTTTAGCTGTGGATGGAATTATTGGTTCTCTAATATTCTAATCATGGGGAGCCAATTAACGGCGCTCTCGCTATTATCCCAGTTTTGGTTTCCCAAAGTACCTTTATGGGTATTCGCCTGTATTTATGCTGTTCTTTCCTTATTTGTTGTCTTCCTAGGAACAAAAGGCTTTGATCGTGTTGAAAATTATTTAGCTATTATTAAAACTGCAGCGATTCTTATGTTTATTGGTTTAGCATTCGCTGCTGTTTTTGGCTGGATACATGGAGGAAACGGCGATATAACTATCCCACGTTCAATGGATAATTTCTTTCCAAAAGGCTATAAAGGCTTCTGGATTTCTTTATTATTTGCATTTTATGCATATGGGGGAATTGAGGTTATCGGGTTAATGGCCATGCAACTGAAAGATAAAAAAGATGCTCCGAAAGCAGGCACAAACATGCTCATAATACTCGTGATAATCTACGTTCTTTCATTAGGATTGGCGTCGATTTTAGCGCCACTCGATCAGTTTTCAGAAAAAGAGAGTCCGTTCGTAACCGCCTTAGCAGATTCTCACTTAAACTTTTTCCCGCATGTATTTAATGGAGCTATTATAATAGCAGGCTTTTCTACCATGACAGCTTCTTTATTTGGAGTGACTAGTCTGTTAGTGACTTTAGCAAATAGTGGGGATGCACCAAAAATCTTTACGAAAAAATTAAAGAAATTCAATCAATTACCGCTTCCTTCCTTTATTCTTGGAGGAATTGGGCTTTTCGCTTCTGTCATTGCTGCTCTTTTATTACCGGGGAAAATATTTGAATATATTACAACGGCTGCTGGGATTCTTTTATTATATAACTGGGCTTTTATCCTGTTTTCTTCCTTTAAAGTGCTTAATGGAAAACTGTGGGATAAAATAAAGTCTTCCTTTGGTATCTTCCTTATCGTGTCTGCTGTTGCTGGAACAATTATCGAAAAGGAAGTTCGAATTGGCTTCTTTGTAAGCTTAGCGTTTGTTGTAATCATTGCCGCTGCAACATTTTTCATGCGACATAAACTAGGAAAAAACAAGTCAGGTTGCACGGAATAAAATCAGCTCTTTTATACTCATTCCTGATGGTTAATGGAACTAATTGTTTTCCTTTCAGTTTGTCGACAAAAAGATTTTCTAAAAGTAAAATTAAATTTTTTTGCGTTGCTTGGAGCGGATAGGTGAGACTCCTGTGGAATTAGCAAGACA